>JABLXV010000070.1 GCA_013177895.1 Brevinematales bacterium
ACATCTCGAAAAAATGGACTATGCCAATCCATGATTGGGGAAAGGCAATGAACCAATTCGCTTTGCATTTCGGCGACAGGGTGCAGTTATGACGAAAATCCATTTACACAAAATTTCTGACACCCTCGTAAAAACAGCCAAAGATACGAGGAAAAAAAATTAGTATTTTCTCTTCCCGCGCACCTTAAAGCGATTCTTACTTGCCGGGAATTCCGGCAGAGGGCGTATGTCCGACGCAGACACGTTTCCGCTTTTAGTGGTTAAATCAGGTGAGTTACGCCCGAACCGGAATTTCCGGTTCTTCTCTTGAGCTTTATCAGGCGGGGCGGGCTTTCTTTGCATACTTTCTTTCCCCCGCAGGAAAGAAAGTATGAAGCGTATTTATAAAAAACGATGCTGAGAGAATAAAATATGTAAAAACAGGCTAAAAACTATCCCTACCTTGCCCTCGATCGTAGGTCGGGGGTATCCCTAATTACGGGATAAACTTTATTTTATTCGAGGGAAAGAATTTATAAGTAGCTTACTTCCCGCCCGTGCGTAACCGCGACATACGCGGAGGTAGTTATATATCTGCATCGGGGTCTCGATGGTCACAAATGACCGGATTAATAAGCCCCTTTTCCGCGGATGACGGCAAGGGGGGTACGGAAGAGGATGATGATATCGAGCCAGAGATTCCAGTTCTGGACATACCACGCATCGGTCTGGACACGGTAATCGTAGTCGGTATCGCTGCGGCCGGATACCTGCCAGAGTCCGGTGAGGCCGGGCTTGACGGAGTAATAGTACTCAGCGAAATCGCCGTAGTACTTTTCCAGTTCCTCGCGAATGACGGGGCGCGGGCCGATCAGGCTCATCTGCCCGGCAAAAATATTGAAAATCTGGGGGAGTTCGTCCATACTGGTCTTACGAAGGAGCTTTCCGAGCGGAGTGACGCGCGGGTCGTTCTTCAGCTTATAGTTGGCTTCCCATTCCTTCTTCGCGGCGGGGTTGCCGAGAATTTTCTTCAGACGCTCTTCCGAATCGCTGTACATCGTGCGGAATTTCCACGCCTTGAAGTCCTTCCCGTCCTTCCCTACGCGCAAATGCCCGAAAAAGATTCTCCCGCGCGATGTGATTTTCACCATGAACGCGATCAGCAGGAAGAACGGCAGTATGAGGATAAACCCTATCAGCGACAGGACGAGGTCGAATATCCGCTTGATTGCCATATTGAACCCGGATTTCAGACTGTTGCGGACGCGTATCATAAAGAGGCGTTCCGCATACAGGTAATGGAGTTCCGAGTTGAATACCGACACCCCGTGGATTTCCGGGATCAGGATAACCCGTTTGACATAACGGTAGACATGGTTGATGATATGCGCGAGTTTTTCATCGTTTTCGTAACGTACCGCGATGAACACGGTCTGGATATTCAGCATATTCACATATTTCGTAAAATTCTTAATCTCCCCCAGCACCTCGTACTCTTTCCCGTCGACGTCGAAACGTTTCCCGATATTCTTCTTCGCGTCGTCGAGGAAACCGATCACCTTATATCCGAGGTGGTCTTCCCGCTGAAGTCCGCGGATAGTCGCCAATGCTTCGGGGCCGCATCCGAGGATCAGCACGTTCTCCTTCCATATTCCCATCTTGAAGAGCAGCTTTTTACCTATGATGCGGAATAAGGGGAAAATTATAATAGAGTATATCCATATAAAGACAAAAAGGATTCGCAGTACCGTATTCGGCCCGAACATCGCGCTGAAGTAGATGACCAGGAATATCAGGAGTATCGAGAGGGTGGAGGTTTTCAGGAGAGAACGGGTCTCCTCCCAGAACGGGATACGGTTCAGGTAAAGACGCTCGAATTGGTTCATAATCAGGAATACGATCGGCACCCAGATCATCGACGCGGCGTTCTGGAACGTCAGGAAAAACGGGGGGATATCCTTGAACAGGAAATGCACCAATGTGGTACGGGTGAGTACGGCCAGAAACAGAGTCACATAGTATGCCAAGGTATCTATAATAACAAGGGATAACACCTGCGCAAATGATTTGATAATACGGTGAAATTTCATCTATCGTCCTCGAATAATTGAATTTGTTAGTTCTGCGACGCCGGCATTATTATTTTATAAACTATTACGGTGCCTTTGCTTTTCAGGTCGTCCGGGATTTTCGCCGAAACTTCGTCCCATATCATGGTCGCACGTTCCGAATAATAGGAAAAATCTATCATAAACCGCTTATAGATCCGGTAGTATTCCCCGTTAACCCCGGGCGATGTGATTTTCATTTTCTCCCAGTAATTTTCGACATTGATCGCGTAGCTGGCCGCTATCTGCTGGGATAACGATAACACCCATTTATCGAGGATCGGGGTAAGTTTCGCGTCGTCAATCTTCACTTCTTCCTTCGCTTCCCCCAGTTTATCACGGGTAAACATCTCAACCGCCTTCATAATCTGCGCGGTCTCCTCGGCGGACTTTATCGAACTTTCAGTAAGAGGTATCAACGATTTGGAAAACACGGAAATATAGATTACTTTGTTATCCTTATTGTCTTTCCCCAGCACCCATGAGTACTTGATCCAAACGGGCGGATTTCCCTTGCTCTGCCCGGCTACCTCGACCTGTACATTCGTATCCGCGCCGAGATTCATAAGCGCGTAATCCTCGCGGTATTCCGGTATCGTCTCGACAGCGGCCGTTCCGCACGCCGCGACCATCCCGAATATGAGGATAATTCCCCACTTCCCCTCTTTCATACTCAACCTCCGCCTGGAATAATATTAAATGATAATTTAATATACATCTTTTTACGCGAAAACTCAAGAATATCGACCGATAAAAACGGGGCTTCCGAAGAAGCCCCGTTGGTTAGTTCTTATCTTAATCCATCCATCGCAGCAGTTACTTGTTATATAACGGCCTCGGTTTATAGGTCGTATGCAGCAGATGGTGCGATTTTTCGCTGAGCGGCGCGCCCAGAAACTCCTTGTACAGGTTCTGGATTTCCGGGTTATCGTGCGAGCACCGTATCTTGCTTCCCTCGTCGTCATGGTAAATCCCCTTCGCGCGGAGACGCCGGACACGGTCGTTAGCGCCGTAAGGCTGTCCTCCGCCGCCTACGCATCCGCCCCGGCACGCCATCACCTCGATAAAATCGTAGGGCATCTTTTCGCCGTTCTTTTTCGCGAGACGTACTTCGTCCAACAGCGCGTGGACATTGGACAACCCATGCGCGACCGCCACATGAACGTCATTACCGTCTATATCGATGGTTGCCTTCTTGATACCGTCCAGGCCGCGTACCTGTTCGAATTCCACATGCCCGAGGTTACGCCCGGTAATCAGGCGGTACGCAGTGCGAAGCGCGGCTTCCATCACGCCCCCGGTCGCCCCGAACAATGTGCCCGCCCCGGCGTATTCGCCGAGGATACTGTCGGCTTTATCGTCGGGAAGATTCTCGATATCGATACCCGCCGCCTTGATCATTCTCGTCAGTTCGCGGGTGGTCAGCGATACATCCACATCCTGGTGCCCGCTCGAGAACATTTCGTCCGTGCGGGTAATCTCGTATTTCTTTGCCGTACAAGGCATGATCGATACCATGAATATCTTCGACGGGTCGATGCCCGCCTTTTCGGCGTAATAAGTTTTCGCGAGCACGCCCACCATCTCGTGCGGGGATTTCGCCGACGAGAAATGCGGGATGAGGTCGGAGTCGAACTTCTCGAGGAAATCCACCCATGACGGGCAACAGGACGTGATCAGCGGAAGCTCGTTTTTCTTCTTGGTGAACAGTTCGACGAACTCGGAACCTTCTTCCATGATGGTGAGGTCGGCGCCGAAGTTCGTATCGAATATCGCGTCGAACCCGACCCTGCGCAGCGCGGCGTAGAGCTTACCGGTCAGCAGGGTGCCGATCTCGTACCCGAACGATTCGCCGATCGCGACACGCACCGCGGGGGCTATCTGCACCACGCAATGCATTTCCGGGTCGAGCAGCGCTTTCCAGACGCGGTTGGTCTCGTCCTTCTCGTAGATCGCGCCGACAGGGCAATGCGCCGAACACTGTCCGCACTTGACGCACGGGCTGTCGGCGAGCTGAACGTCCGCGGCGGGCGCGATACGTGTCGAGAACCCGCGCCCGAGGAATTCTATCGCGTACACGCTCTGCATTTCCTGGCATACATTGACGCAGCGCCCGCATTTGATACACTTCTCCGGGTGGAGCTCTATGGACGCGGTCGATTTATCGATCGGGATATCACGGGTAACCTGCGCGAACTCGACCTCGCGGATACCGAAGTCCGCCGCGATCTTCTGGAGCTCGCAGTTCCCGTTACGGGGACACCGCAGACAATCGTTGGGATGGTCGGACAGCATCAGTTCGAGCACCGTCCGGCGCACCTCGACTATCTCCGGGTCGTGCGTGGTAATGCTCATTCCCTCTTCTATCGGGGTGGAGCATGCGCGGAACATCTTGGGAGATTTTTCGAGCTTGACGACGCAGAGTCCGCAGGCCGCCCACGCGGGGAGGTCGGGATGGTAGCAGAGGGTCGGAACCTTGATTTGCACATTCCTCGCGGCTTCGAGTATCGTGAGCCCCTCATCCATAACGAAGGGCGCACCGTTTATTTTTATATTGACTTTACCCACTTTCGGCCTCCTTAGCTTCTGGTAATCGCGCTGAACTTACAGCTCGTGTAACATTCGCCGCACTTGATACAGAGTTCCTGATTGATCAGGTGCGCCAGCCGCTTCTCGCCGGTAATCGCGTTGACCGGGCAGACGCGCGCGCAGAGCGTACATCCGACGCACTTCTCCGGGAGTATCGTGAACTTGAGAAGATCCTTACATTTCCCGGCGCGGCATTTTTTATCGTTGATATGCTCGAGATATTCGTCGCGGAAGTACTTCAGCGTGGACATCACCGGATTGGGGGCGCTTTGGCCGAGCCCGCATAACGACGCGCGTTTCATCGCGTGCCCGATACGCTGGAGCTGTTCGATATAGCTTTCCTCGCCGTTGCCCTTAGTGATCTTTTCGAGCAGGTCGAACATCTGCTTCCCGCCTATACGGCACGGGGCGCACTTACCGCAGGACTCGTCCACCGTGAAACCGAGGTAGAACTTCGCCACATCGACCATACAGTCGTCCTCGTCGGTAACAATCAGTCCGCCCGAGCCCATGATGGAGCCGAGTATTTGCAGGTTCTCGTAGTCGATCGGGGTATCGAGGAATTCCTCGGTAATCATACCGCCCGACGGGCCGCCGGTCTGCGCCGACTTGAACTTCTTGCCGTTCTTGATACCGCCGCCGATATCGAAAATGATCTCCCGCAGCGTCGTACCCATCGGCACTTCTATCAATCCCGAATTGCTGATTTTTCCCGTGAGCGCGAACACCTTCGTGCCCTTGGAGGTCGCGGTACCGATGGAGCCGTACCAGTCGCCGCCCTTGAGCATAATGATCGCGATATTCGCGAGGGTCTCGACATTATTGATGACCGTCGGCTTACCCCAGAGTCCCTTGACCGACGGGAACGGCGGACGCGGACGGGGCATACCCCGTTGTCCCTCGATAGACGCCATGAGCGCGGTTTCCTCGCCGCAGACGAACGCGCCCGCGCCGAGACGTATCTCGATATCGAAGCTGAACCCGCTGCCGAGGATGTCGTTACCGAGGAGGCCGTACTCGTGCGCGTCGGCAATCGCCTTCTCGAGATTGGATATCGCGAGCGGGTATTCCGCGCGGATATAAATAAATCCCTGAGACGAGCCGACCGTGTACCCGGCGATCATCATCGCCTCGATCACCGAATGCGGGTCGCCCTCGAGGACGCTCCGGTCCATATACGCGCCGGGGTCTCCCTCGTCGGCGTTACAGATAATATATTTCACATCGGACTGGACTTTCTGGGAAAAGAGCCATTTCTGCCATGTCGGGAAACCGGCGCCGCCGCGTCCCCGTAAGCCCGCCTTCTTCAGCTCGTCGATCACATCCTCGGGCTTCATGGTGAACAGCACTTTCTCGAGCGCGGCATACCCGTCGCGCGCGATATACTCGTCTATATTCCTGGGATCGATGACGCCGCAGTTCCGCAGGACGATACGGTACTGCTTCTGGTAGAACGGTACGTCCTTGAGACGGACGCGCCCCTTATCCTTCGCCGCGTCGTAGAGGAGACCGGCGACCGGGCGGCCCTTGATGATATGCTCGGCGACAATCCGCTGAGCGTCCTCGGGCTTGACCTGCACATAGAACGCGTCCTCGGGCAGGATTTTCACGATCGGCCCCTGCTCGCAGAAGCCGAAACACCCCGTCTTCACCACCTGAACATCGGCGTCCAGATTGGCGGTTGTCACCTCTTTTTTGAGGTTCTCGAAAATATCGTTGGACTTCGCGGATTCGCATCCGGTACCGCCGCAGACTAATATATAATTTTTATATGCCATGTTTACCCCCGTTAACCCACGATATCGGTGGAAGGCTTATCGAACACGTGCTCGTTGACCAGACGGGACTGGATAATATGCCTGTCGACGATCTTACGCGCGATCTTGTCGTCCACCCTGCCGTACACGATGTCCGGCATACCGGGCTTTTTCACCTCTACCGTCGGCTCGTTCGCGCAGAACCCCATGCACCCGGTCTGCTTGACTACCACGTTATGGATATCGCGCTTATCGAGCTCGTCGAGGAACGCGTCGAGGGTCTGTTTCGCCCCGGCGGCGATTCCGCAAGTACCCATCCCGACAATAATTACCACATCCTTATCGCTCACATCCCTCTTTTCTACGACTTTCTTTTTTTCTTCACGGAGCTTCCGGAGCTCCTCCAGCGTCATCTTTCCCATTTATTCCTCTCCTCTTTTATTCCTCTTCCAGCGAGGTCAGATACTGCCGCGCGAGAAGTACCGAATCCACATCTTCCAAATTCCCTAAAGTCTCGACCAGTTCCGAACGCTGAACCGAGTATTCGGAGGCGTCCTTTTTCCGCCGTATCCCCAGTTCATAATCGCCGGGAAACAGCATCATCGAAAGAAACGCCGACGGCAGGTTTCCCCGCGGGGGACAATCGATATGCGTGAGGTCGAACGAGAAGTACACCGACGTCCCGTAGCCCGGTTCCGACTTAATATCGAACTCCCCGCCCGCGGCCTCCGCCGCCTGTATCAGGAACGGTATCCCGAGGCCGACCTTCCGCCCCTCGTGCTTATGCCCGCCGGTATAGAACGGGTCTTTTACCCGTTCGACCGTCGCTGCGTCCATCCCCTTCCCGTTATCGGAGATATAGACCTCCAGCCGTCCGTCGCCCTCGAGGTACTCCACCATCACCGAAGACGAACCGGCCTCGATGGAGTTCTGCACGATGTCCGACAGGAAGTCGGATACGGCGAAATGCATCTATTTCCCCTTGAACTTCGAAATAATTTCGGGTATCTTATCCTTCTCTACTTTACCGAACACCTCGCCGTCCACAGTCAGCACCGGGGCAAGCCCGCAGCATCCGACGCACCGCACCGCTTCCAGCGAAAACTCGTCGTCCTCGGTGGTACCGTTTACGGGAAGCCCGAGGGTATCCTCGATAGTCTGGATAATATCCTCGCCGCCCTTGAGGTAGCACGCGGTGCCCATGCACACGGAAATCATGTGCTTACCGGGCTTTTTCAGCTTGAAGAAATGATAGAAAGTGACCACCCCGTAAATCTTCGCGAGAGGAATATCCGTCATACGTGAAACCTTCAACGCGACCTCGCGGGGAATATACCCGTAGGTCTGCTGAACCTTATGAAGGATCATAATCATGTTGCCGGGTTTGTCCCGCCATTTCTCGATAAATTCGACGAGGTCGCCGGCCAACTGAACTTCCACCTCTTGTTTATTAAACATGGAATCCTCCTGATAGACCTGTAAATACGGACTGATGAAAATAGGTACGGAAAGGTTTTAACTGGGTTGAGTTATTTATTAAGGGCTCTATGGTCACTTTTAAAAAACATATTTAGGAAGTAACCATTGGGCGTTTATATCTAGGTTATACCTCGAATACTCCAGATACTCAGGGTATTAAAAAATCGCCCTAATTATATCATAAAACATTTCGCCGCGCAAGTATTTGTTAAATATTTCACAAGCTGTTTTTTCTCCGGCTTAAAATAATATCATGGTTGACTTTACTTATCAACAAACTGCAATTATTATTATGCGTTTCCGGGAGAAAAATATGTCCTTCAGATGGGAAAAAGTACCGATACGGGATAAAGACGGCCTCGTGGTGGAAGCCTCCGCCCCGATAGTCGTCACCGCGAGCCGTTCCACCGATATCCCGGCGTTCTACGGCGAATGGTTCAGCCGGCGTCTCGACGCGGGCTACGTCAAATGGATCAACCCGTTCAACGGCGCGCCCTATTACGTCTCGTTCGCTAAGACGCGATTCTTCGTGTTCTGGACGAAAAACCCCCGCCCGTTTTTTCCCGTGCTGGAAAGGGTCGCGCGGATGGGGTACGGATTTTACTTCCAGTTCACGCTGAACAACTACGACGGGACGGGCCTCGAGCCCGGAATGCCTCCGCTCGACGAACGTATCGATTCATTTATCGAGCTCTCCCGCCGTTACGGAAAGGAGCGCGCCGTCTGGCGTTTCGACCCGTTGATACTCACCCCGCGCACCGGGATGCTCGACCTGCTCGCGCGTGTCCGCGCGGTGGGCGACAAAATCCACCCCTATACGGAGAAACTCGTGTTCAGCTTCTGCGAGATCGCGCGTTACCCTAAGGTCGTCCGAAACCTCGCGCGGGAGGGAATCGAGTACGCCGGGTTCGACAGGGAGTCGATGCTCGACGCGGCGCGCGGGCTCAGCGGAATGAACCGCGATTGGGGACTGAGCGTCGCGTCATGCGCGCAGGAGATCGGCCTCCACGAATTCGGCATCATACATAACAAGTGCGTGGACGGCGAACTGACCGCGCGGATATCCCCCGGCGACCGGGCGCTGGCGGAGTTCCTCGGGCAGGGAAATGCGGGAGTTTTCAAGGACAAGGGTCAGCGCAAATTCTGCGGATGTATCCCGTCGAAGGATATCGGGCAGTACGATACCTGCCCGCATTTCTGCGCGTACTGTTACGCGAACACGTCGCGCGAGACGGTGAAACGTAAAATCAGCGGAAATACTATTGACTGCGAAGGAATTATATAAATTATAAAAAAACAGATTATATATTCATTTAATATTGCGTTCAATTCGCATATAATCTTGCGCTTTTTCAGGAATACCTTATCATATATGCGGAGTGTAATGTGAAAATATCCTGGTGGATCGTAGTCTATTTATTTTTCCACCTGCTGCTTGTGTCGTTATTTTTTGCAATACAGGTTCAGAACAGCCGTGATAACATCAACTACTTCGCCAAACAGCATCTGCTGGAAAAGCAGGAATTCTTTAAAACCGCGACCTATCTGAAATCGGAAGTCATTAAGAAAATGATCCAGGACTATACGTTCTGGGACGAAATGGCCGACTTTACAAAAAATAAAAAATCAGCATGGGCGAAAGTCAATCTTGACACCCTATTTCCTTCCATTAATATTCAATTCCTGTGGGTATATGAAACCAACGGAAACCGGATTTATTATAAAAGCGACGGCAATTATTCGGATACGGCCGATTTATTGAAACTAACCGGCATCACAGCGGACGAAATGCACGGGTATTTTTCCACCAACCGCTACATGGAAATATTCATCCATCATAACCAGATGCATTACCAGTTGTTCGGGAGCACAATCCATCCGACAAGCGACTTCGAAAGAAAAACGCCGCCTGCGGGATATTTCTTCGTCGCGAAAAAATGGGACGGTATATTTATCGACAACCTGAAAAAGAACGTCTACGCCTCGGAAATAGAAATAATCGACGCGGAATTCACCAACGCGGCGTACGATTTCGAACGGTCGGGGCCTCAGCTGGTGGTGAATATTCCCCTGCCCGGATGGAATTTTACCCATTTTGCAAGAATCACGTTCACAGATAACGCGGTCATCGAATACGGAAAAATTCTATTCGGCCAGCTTTTTATCGTGGGGTTTCTCCTCGCGGCGTCCTATATCCTGTTCTTTATCATCCTGTTATACCGGATTGTTTTCCCGCTCAGGAATATCTCAGGCTCGCTGAAAATGAAAAACCTCGAACCGATAAAAAACCTTTCACGGTCGAAATCGGAATTCGGCGATATTTCGCGCTTAATCAACGAATTTTTCGTTCAGCGGCAGAATATCGAGGATATCAATACCCAACTCCAGACTGTCGAAGCGCATCAGAGAGCGATGCTGGACAATATCCCGTATATGCTCTGGCTTAAGGATAATCAGGGACGTTTTATCGAGGTAAACAAGGCGTTCGAAACCTTTTTCAGGATGACGCGCGAACAGGTGGTAGGGAAAACCAACACCGAACTGTTTTCCCCTGAAATCGCGGTAAAATTCAATAATTACCTTGAAAAACTGTATTCTGTCAAAACACAGCTCGCGTTCGAGGAAGAATTTCTTATCGATGATAAAAATGTCTGTCTTGAGATGTTTTTTACGGTCATCGTCAGCCAGAACGGCGAAATTATCGGGAATACCGGGATGGCCCGCGATATCACGCTTCAAAAAAACAACGAAGCGGAACGGGAGAATTTGCAGGGGCAGATATACCAACTGAATAAAATTGATACGCTCGGGAAACTCGCCGGGGGAGTGGCGCACGAATTCAGGAATTATCTCACCGTTATCCGGGGATACTCCGACCTGATCCAGTACCATCCGAACTCCGACCCGGAAATCCGCGAATTTCTGAAGAATATCATTGACGCGGCGGATAAATCAACATCGATCACCTCCCAGCTCCTCGCGTTCAGCCGGAAACAGATACTCACCCCCCATAACATCAATCTAAACGACCGGTTGACCGAGATGAAGAAGGTCATCGAGCCGCTGATCGGCGAGAATATCCGTATCGTCCTGAAAACAAAACCTCGCCTGAGCAATATTTACGCGGATATGACCCAGATCGAGCAGATCGTATTCAACCTTACATTAAACTCCCGTGACGCGATGCCTGACGGGGGAACCATTCTATGGACGACCGACAATATCCGTATCGACGAGAAGTATTGCCGGGAATACCCGTTCGCCCTCCCCGGAAATTATGTCCTGTTTTCCGTAACCGACGACGGCGAAGGAATGACTGCCGAGGTGCTGAAAAAAATATTCGACCCGTTTTTTACTACGAAGGATATCGGTAAGGGCACGGGGATGGGTCTCGCCGTAGTTTACGGGATTGTCAAACAGCATAACGGATGGATTACCGCCGAGAGCGAACCGGGCAGAGGTTCGGTCTTTTCGGTCTATTTCCCGGTGATGGACGGTATTATCAGCGACGGTGTTCACAATAAAGATACGAAGAATTTCAGTCAACTGGTGGGAAATCTCGAGCAGATATTACTGATCGAGGACGAACGCGGCGTGCGGAATATGCTGACCGAGGCGTTGAAGCGGAATAAGTACCGTGTCATCGACTGCGGGGATATTAAGTCCGCGCGGATAAAATATGCCGGGCATCATGCGGATATCCAGATGCTGATCTCCGACGTACTGCTGCCGGACGGGAACGGGATGGAATTCGCGCGGGAAATCCGTGAGGATAATCCCCGTATCCCGGTAATACTCACCAGCGGATATATGACGCCTTCCCTTCGGATGGATATTATCGAAAAGAACGGATTCGAGTTTATCCCGAAACCGTTCACCCTGATGGAGTTTTTACGCAGGGTTTCTGAGCTGTTCCATAATAACCCGTGATATTTATCGGTATTCTCCTTGTCTAAAATATTTCCTTTTACTATAATATACCCACAAAAGAAAGCGAGGGCTATATGCGTATCCTCCGTTTCGCCGTAGCGCAGGTCAATACCACTGTCGGTAATATCGAGGGCAATCTGACTAAGATGAAGGACTCGGTTATCCGCGCGGCGGACGGGAAAGCCGACGTGCTGATATTCCCCGAGCTCACGGTCACCGGTTATCCGCCGGAGGATTTGGTCTTCAAGTCGCAGTTCATCGATTCAAACCTCGCGGCGCTCAGGGAACTGACCGATTTCAGCCGGCAATACCCTCTCCTGATATTCGCGGGATTTATCGACCGCACCGACGATATCTACAACGCCGCCGCGGTCATCCACCAGGGCCGGCTGATCGACGTTTATCATAAAATATACCTGCCGAACTACGGCGTATTCGACGAGAAGCGATACTTCGCGTCGGGGGACTCCGTCCCGGTGTACCTCTTTAAGGGTGTGCGCATCGGCTATACCATCTGCGAGGACTTGTGGTATCCCGACGGGCCGGGGCATTTCCAGGCGACTGTGGGCGACGCGGAGATCATCCTGAACTCCAGCGCGTCCCCGTACCATACCGGTAAGCAGCAGTTCCGCGAGAAGATGTACTCCGCGCGCGCGGGAGACGAGATCGCCGCGCTCATTAACTGCAACCTCGCCGGGGGACAGGACGAACTGGTGTTCGACGGTACCTCGACCGCCTACGACGAATCCGGCAGCCTGACCGCGCGCATGGAACCGTTCGCCGAGGATTTCCAGTGCTTCGACATCAATATGGAATCGGTGTTCCGCAAGCGGCTGAAGGATATCCGCCGCCGGGAGCGGAAGCTCGTGCTGGAAAGCCCGTTCCGTATCCGCGAAGTAGAGATCACGGGAAACGCCCCCGCGCTTCAATCGATAGAGAAACTCCCTGAAATATGCGAACTTTCCGACGAGGTCGGCTCGGCATACCGTGCGCTAGTGCTCGGCACGCGCGACTATGTCGAGAAGAACGGGTTCAGGGATGTACTGATCGCCATATCGGGGGGAATCGACTCCGCGATGGTCGCGGTGATCGCCGCCGACGCGTTGGGAAAAAGCCGCGTGCACGGGATTTACCTGCCGTCGCAGTACTCGGCGTCCATCAGCGGAGAGGACGCGCACAAGCTCGCGGCGAACCTCGGTATCGATATGCATGAAATGGAGATACAGCCCCTTTTCGAGGATTACCTGAAATCCCTCGCGCCCGCGTTCGAGGGCAGGCCGTTCGATATCGCGGAGGAGAACCTCCAGTCGCGCATCCGCGGCAATATCATCATGGCGCTGTCGAATAAATTCAACTGGCTCGTGCTGACCACCGGCAATAAAAGCGAGATGAGCACCGGCTACGCGACCCTCTACGGCGATATGGCCGGGGGCTTCGCGGTTATCAAGGATGTGCTGAAGACCCTCGTGTACCGGATCGCGGAGTATATCAACCGCGAGGTAGAACTGATCCCGCGGCGTATCATCGACCGCCCCCCGTCGGCGGAACTCCGTCCCGATCAGAAGGACACCGACTCCCTGCCGGAGTACGATACCCTCGACCGGATCATCTCCGCGTATGTGGAGGAGGATTGCTCCCTCGACGCGATCGTACAGGATATCGGCGACGAGGCGCTGGTGAAGCGGGTTATCCGCATGATCGACCGTTCGGAGTACAAGCGCCGCCAGGCCCCCCCGGGGATAAAGATCACCCCGCGCGCGTTCGGACGCGACCGCAGGATGCCGATCACGAACCGTTACCAGACGTAGTCAGTGACAAGTGGAAAGTTACAAGTTACAAGTGAAAAACAGGGAGGTTGAAATGGCGAAAAATGCCGAGAAACAAAAATCGAGCACGATCACGGAGATGGAAGATAAAGTAAGGGAGACGATCCACGAGAAGTACCTCGAAACGCTCAAATCGGAGTTGAGCGGCGATTTCAGGAAGGTTCTCGACGAATGGATGGATACGGAAATCCTCCGCCTTTTAGCGAACACGGTATCGATCCCCAATATCGAGGTGCGTTCCCATTCGGTCGTCATCCTCTTCGGGAAAAAATTCGACAAGGTCAGGCTGCTCATCCGTATCATGGAGAAACATGGTTTAAATGAAAATACGGATGCGTTCGCCGAGCTTTTATATCTTTTATAATTCAGGTATAGAATACTATTATTCGCAGTTAAAATTGTAAAAAGGGAAAGTATTCTAAAAAAAAGAGTTAAAACCTTGAAAATAGTAATAAAAAATGCTACATTATGAGAGAATAAATTATGGAGGTTTTCCATGAAGAGAAGTTTGACTAAAGGAACAATAATGGGTGTATTCATATTATTGTCATCCATGATGCTTTCATGCGGGGGTTCGGGTGTAGTTCAGCCCCAGAATTACGGGGGCGGCCAGTCCGGCGGCGGCGGACAAGCCGCTATCGAAGACGGACTCGTGTTCCAGTCCACGGGTATTGCCCCGGAATATATGGACGCGAAAAATATGGCTTATGTGGAAATTGTAAAAAAAGCGATCGCCTATCTCGGATACGATGTCAATAGTTCCGGTATCCAGTCGGGCTTCCTGACATGGCAGAAGGCGTCGAAGTATATCGACGGAAAGTGGAAAAAATGGTTATCCAGTTCGCGTAACGAAAAGGGCGATATGGTTCTCGTATTCGAGGCCCCTATCTTCCTCAAACAGTTGAACGCGGATATCGTCTCTTCGGGCGCCGGACAGAAAACTGTCGCTCCCGTGAAAGACCCTGTCAATCCAGTCAACCCCGTCAATCCCAACGCGAATAACAACTCGGGCGATAAGAAAGACCCGACCGTTGTTACCGCCCAGGATTTCAGCGATGTGGATATCTCGTCTCTTACCTTCCTCGTATTCTATAACGAGAAGCAGTTCGTTGGTATGGACCCCGAAACCATGACGTTCGCGCAGTGGGGCGTCACTATGATCAATAAAGAGCTTGCCAACGCGAATATTCAGGTATTCGACGTCGAGGCGATGGAACAGTTAAAGGAAGAACGCAACCTGCTTCAGGAAGCGACCGCGGGCAGTCTCGACGTGGGTATGCTTCTCGCGAACGAAGTGTTCTCCGAACTGTACGCCCAGATCACTCCCGATGTTACCTATCAGGGTAAAAAAGCGCATGTGATGCTGACTATTAAGGTATTCGTCCGCACCACCGGTAAACTGATCGCCACGATCGAAAAGGGCGGCCTGGAATACGAACTGAATAACAAGACCGTCTCTATCAAGGCCAGCCTGAAAGACGCCGTACAGAAGGTGATGAAGGAACTGGTTCCCGCGCTGAAGAAATATGTCGGCGGCGGGCGTTTCTACTTTGTCAGTATCCAGGGTCTTACCTCCGCTAAGGACGCGGTTTCGTTCTCGTCCGCGGTAAAGAAAGTCAGCGGCGTGATGAATATCACGATGAAGTCCGGCTCCAAATCCGCCGGTACCTACGATTTCTATGTGCAGTACAAGGGTAATCCCACCGACCTGCTCGAAGTGCTGTTCACCGATCTCGGAAGCCAGCCCGGTTTCGAGGATTTCGACCTTTTGGAAATACGCGGTAATGAGTTAACGTTCACGGTAAAATAAAAATTATTTAAGGAGGGTCTTCATGAAGAAGGCTACAATCGTATCGAGTGCATTGTTTTTAGTTGGAATGCTGGTGTCTTGCGGCGGCGGCGGAACTACTCAGCCTAACCCCCAGCCTCAGCCCGAAGTTAAGAAAGCGGCGAAGATTGAACTGAATATCATTCAGGAATCCAAGACTCCCGCTCCCGATTGGGCGACCAGCGATGAAGTGTGGAGCGAAGGCGCCGAAGGCGGACAGAAGTTTATCTATCTCCGCGTCGAAGCCGAAGATCCCCAGAAAGAAACCGCGAAGCTCTTAGCTCAGGGTCAGAAGATTGCTCAGATGGCCGACGCTATCAAGCAGCTTGCTACTCACGAGTTCGCTAAAGTTACCGAAGGTATGGCCGGACAGGGCGCGGGTCTCGAGACCTACGTTTATGACGCGGTCGCCGCTGTTTCCAAGAATGTCGATACTTCCGGCGCTTTGGAAGCCGGTACCTATTGGCAGTATGTCCAGGAAATCAAGGGCGCCGACGACAAGACCTATTACCGCTATATCGTCCGCTACAAAATTGATTATGCTAAGTTCATGTCGGCTATGAAGAACGCTTGGGGCCAGCAGGTCAAGGCCATCAACCCCGAATTGAAAGAGAAGGGCGAAAAGATGCTTGACGCTATCAACGCCGCTCAGTAAACGAATAACAAACTTTAAGCCCCGCTTCGGCGGGGCTTTTTTTGTCGCCAACCGTCCCATTAACCCCCGGCTTAAGCCGGGGGTTAATGGGACATGGGGGTTGCTGAGACATACGCAGTATTTGACCTTTTAGCTGAGAATGTCTATAATATATATCCAAATTATTTTAGGAGTACTGAATGGCTTCCGATCGCGGATATGAAAAGAGAATGCTGATTGCATTCATCGTGTCGTTTGTCCTGCTTGCGGTAACATTTCTGATCCTGCCGAAAAACCAGCCCGCGCCCGAGCAGCAGACTAATGCTGTTGCGGCTTTAGGGGTGACCAACATACCCGCTTCGCAGAAGATAACTCCTGATAATCTGTCACAGGCAGCGGCAAAAAAGTTTACCGATCTCAAGATAAACAAAAACGTTGTTCCTACCGTAACGTCTATTTCCAACGGTAATGAGTTGAAACTGACTATCGACACCTACGGGGCGTTGATGAAAAACGTCGAGGTGAACGGGACATGGAACCGTTACACCAACGCCGTATCGCTGGTATCGTCAAACCAGATCGGGCGCACGAGCGACCTGTTCTTCGGCAACTCGGAGTATATGCTCTCCGATTACGGCCGTCCGGTGTACACGATCACCGCGCAGACCTCCAACTCGATCACACTCGCGGCGGAGACCTTCTTCGGTGATTCGAAGATTTTCATCTCCCGGACATACACAGTTCTCTCGAACTATCAGTATGTCGAGGAGATTTCGTTCAAGAACGCATCCGGCAAGCCGGTGACGTTCGATAAGAACCAGAAGGGTTTTACCCTGATGACCGGATATGAGTTCTTCCCAAAGACTCAGGCCGCCGGGCGTAATCAGGAAAAAGCCATCCTCTACGACGGAAAAGATAAAAAAGAAGCGTTGGTCGCGGGATTATTCCAGCCGAAGAAGCTGATCGATATCTACGACCGCCCTTCATGGGTAGCCCTGCACGATAATTACTTCATCACGATTACCAAACCCGATACGCAGGATTTCTCGGTAAAATACCTTGTCCTGTCGCTTCCGGGCGCGGGCGAAAAACCTGTCGAAGAGATGAGTATGTCTCTCGAATATCCCGTGTTCGTACTGAACGCCGGCGAGACTAAAACAGTCCGGCTGATCCATTACACCGGCCCAATGAAGGAAGATATCCTCACTAAGTGGGACGCGTCGTTCGGGATGCTGTTCGACTGGGGCCCGGTATTCAACTGGCTGATGAAGCCGATCGAATGGGTTATTTCCAACGGGCTTCACCTGTTCGCCGGGTTTATCGGCAACTACGGGGTAGTCATTATCCTGCTCGCGTTCATCATCAAACTCCTCCTTTCTCCGTTATCGGTGAAGGCGGCTATCTCCATCAAGAGAATGAATATGCTCCAGCCCAAGATAAAGAATTTGCAGGAAAAGTTCAAGGACGATCCGCAGCGTTTACAGGTGAAGATGGCGGAACTGTATAAGCAGGAAAAGGTCAATCCGCTCGGCGGATGCTGGCCGATGCTGCTCCAGATCCCCGTGTTCTTCGCGCTGTTCCGCGTGCTGTCGAACTCGGTCGAGCTCCGCGGCGCGGTTTTCCTCTGGATCAGGGACTTGACCCAGCCGGATACGCTGTTCACCATGAGTATCCCGTTGTTACCGGCTGAATTCAACCTGCTCCCGATCATTATGACCGCGATACAGCTCCTCCAGACCAAACTGCAGAGCGCGAATAACCCGACCATGCAGCAGCAGGGCAAACTGACGACATACCTCCTCCCGATCGTGTTCCTCTTCCTGTTCTGGAGTATGCCCGCCGGACTCGTGCTGTACTGGACGGTGCAGAATATATTCACTATAGCCGAACAATACTTTATCAACTTCGATAAAGCGGTAAAGCTGCCGGTATAACATGCATGACCGAGGCGATACGATAGCGGCTATCGCGACTCCGGCGGGAACCGGGTCGATCGGCGTGATACGTGTCTCAGGAAAAAAAGCTATTGATATAGGCGGCCGGTGCTTCGATGGAAGCGCCGGCCTTGCCGATTCTCCCCACGGGTCGTTCCGTCACGGGCGGCTCGTGAACCCCGATACCGGGGAGATTGTCGACGAGGTGATCGTATCCTTATTCCGCGCGCCGCATTCCTACACCGCCGAGGACACGTTGGAAATCTCCTGCCACGGTAACCCGTATATCCTGCGCGAAGCGCTCGAGTTGATGATTGCTCAGGGGGCGCGTCATGCCGACCCGGGGGAATTCACCCTGCGCGCGTACCTGA
>JABLXV010000071.1 GCA_013177895.1 Brevinematales bacterium
TACCGCGATAAGGAATGGCGGTATTTCGAATGGACCTATCCCGATTACCGGAGCGACGAGTACCGCGCGGTGTTCCAGGAGATCAGGCAAATCTATAAAAAGCAGTTATCCCCCGGCGCAAAGAATCTATCATAAAGTAGTATCGCAGGGTATTGTCACCGCGATGCCGCGCGAAGCGAGGCGAAGCAGTCGATAGGTAATAGATACTTATTACTCGTTCATCTTTCCGTTGTAATAGTGTTAATAAAAATACCTACGGTTTCTTTTTAAAAATTCCCTTCGCGGCTCTGACCGGCGGATTCCCGTGGGGAACGTTAATCTGCATTTTACTGACGAATTCGATGTAAAGTACCGCGCGGTCGTCTTCCGCCTTGAGTTTTCCCGTGAACGCATCGACCTCGCTAATCATCAGATCGACAAAGACATTTGGCGTGAGATGGCTGTTTTTTTTGATAAAACCGATCATCCGGTCAATCCCGTAGAGTTCGCCGGCGGAATTCCTCGATTCGACTATCCCGTCCGTATAAAATAATAGGCGGTCGCCCTCTTCGAGCCTGAGGCAGGCGCTCCCGAAGACGGTTTCCGGGAATACCCCGATAATCGTGCCGGGGGTTTGCAGGTGAATTACCTCCGATGTGGAGGGTTTATACAGCAGTACGGGATGATGTCCCGCGTTGGTATAACAAAACTCGGCAGTTTCAAGATTGAGTGTACCGTAAAACGCGGTGGCGAAGTAGTTGAGGTCGCCGATCAGTTTGGTCATTTCGCCGTTTACATCGCCGACTATTTCGCCGGTATCTTTCGCCCAACCCGAGTTGTCGCTGAACGAAACCTTGAGCATCGTTGTGATGAGCGCCGCCGCGACGCCGTGACCCGATACGTCCGCGATCAGGAAGCCATAACCGTTCCGTCCGACGCGGATGATGTCATACAGGTCGCCTCCGAGTTTCTCCATCGAAATATAACGCGAACCTACCTTAAATTCGGAACGCTCGGTAAAATCCCGGCTGCTGGGCAGGAGATTCTGCTGAACCCGGCGCGCCATCTCGAGCTCCTCGATCAGTGTCTCGTAGAATTGATGCATCGCCTTAGCGGAACGGGAAAACTCCTTATTGCGGATAGATAAGAGTTCGTCGAATTCCTCTCGGATCAGCTGCATATCGTTATTATCTGTGGAATGCCACTTGATGGCGTCGCTGAAACGTGTCAGCAGGGTATTGAAGAGATATACCGCCTGCTGGACTTCTTCGTATCCCTTGATCTGACCGATGGTATACGGCGCGGTCTTGAGCGCGTCGAAATCGAAATCCTGTATAGAGAAGGATAGCCGTTCGAGGGGCTTCGCGGCGGATCGGGCGTTGAGGTAAAGTATTCCCGAACTGATGATAACTGCGGCGAGGAACAGGAAAATATACCCGCTATAAAGTCCTTTGCCGGTTTCTACGATACTCTCCACACCGAAGCCCGCGACAAGGAAATTAGTCGCGCCATTGTTTCCGGCAATTTTTTGGATATACACTGTTTGCAGATCGTTATGAATCTCCATATTGGTCGATCTATTCATCACTGAGTTCGTTATAATCTGTAGAACAATCGGGGATACTTCTTCCCGGTTCCAGAAGCCGAAACTGGAAATTTCCTCCCCGGCGGAATTGAGAAACATCACGAAATCGAGGTCTTTCATTATTTCCAGAGAGCTTTGTTTATCGAGCGCGAGAGGGTTTAGCTTATCGCAGAAATATCTCTCGAACAGCTTGATTTCCAGTTGACGGGTTTTCTCGTACTCGGCGCGGACTACCCGGAACCCGATGAAGAAATACACGGGAGTCAGGACAAGCAGAACGAAGATAAAAATGAGTAAAAACCTGAAAAATAAAGCGTCTCTTGCCTTCATCCGGTATTTCTCCAGAGGTTATTTTACATCGATTATCGTTATATCCGGTACATTCTTATACCCGAAGTTTTCCGGCGCGTACATTTCCTCCGCCTTCGTCTGCGGTATCTGGAATTTTCCCGTAGTCGATGCTTTTACTACGTACTTGATAACATGCTCGCCGCTCTTCAGGTAATTCGCGAAGAATACGACGTGGTCGAAGTACTTTTCGTTATAATCGAACGTGCCCCACCAGTGATTCTGGGCGTCTTCCGCGATACCCTTCTCGTTCGCTTCGGTCGCGAAGTCCAAATTGACCGCCTCGAATCCCGCCGGGAGGGAGTCGTCCATCGCGACAAAGTAGCGTTCCTTAGGGGTGATCACCTTGATCTCCACTACGTAGCGTTTCCCCCGGATAAACGTGTTATCCTTGATTTCCGCGCCTGTATCGTAATCGTAGTATTTTTTCAGCACCGTAAAGCCGGCGTTGACCTGATCGGGATATTTTTTCAGCATATACTGGTACTTGATATAGTAATAGAGTAATCCCGCGCCGCTCTTTTTCATCGTTATCCCGAGCTCGGACGGGGCGGATACGTTCAGGGGCTGTTCCTTCGTAATAATCGGGTCGTTCCGCGACTTGAATACGGTCTCGAGTATCTTCTGCTTGTTCATTTCCGCTGTCGCCGAGAAGTTCGGGTCGGATTTTTCGTAGATTCCGAGATAGGCGCTGAATGCCCAGAATACCATCGCGTTATCATGGGTGGTCATCCAATGGTCGCCGTTTCGGGCGAGAACCAGCCAGCGGATGACCTTATGCGCGTACTCGAACGGGATTTTCGCCTCGAGGATCGCCTGTAACGCTATCGACGTCGTGATGACCTGCGAGTAATAGAACCATCCCCATTCGGACGGGTCGTCGAAATACGCGGTGGATTGGTCGCTCTTGAATTTGCTCATTAGTCCGCCCGAAAGCGTATCGATCAGATCGCCTTTCTCCGCGAAATCCTTATACATCGCGGCGGTTTTCAGCAGGAACGCGTAGATGGAAACATCGTTCTTATAATCCGATTGCGCTTTCAGTACGGCTTGTTTCAGGAGCGATACGTTCTCATATCCGTTGAGTTTCGATACATAGAACGCGAAGGAGCGCACGAGGAGCTTATAATGCTCGTCGTAGGCCCATCCCTGCGACGCGAATGCGCCCTTTCCGTCGGCCAGTTCCCGGGTGAAACTCATCGCGTTATTGTACAACACTTCCGGCACCCAATATCCCTTCTGGCGCGCGGTGACGAGGACGAACGCGGTATAGACGGTCAGATAGGGGTCTGTATACTCCGTATTATCCGCCCAATACTTGAATCCCGTCTTAGCCAGATATTTCGGTATATCGTCGTTGATAAAGTCCTGGACGACTTTGCGCAGATCGGCCTTTGTCTTATAATCCAGGAGTTTCTGCGCGAGGATGATATCTTCTCCGAGTATCAGCGGGAGCATCTTCGAGCATTTCTGTTCGAGACATCCGTAGGGATACCCGATCATATAATCGACGCTTCCCTTGAGCTCCGAGAACGCCGACGGGGAGAGGTTAAATACGAGCTTCGAGTATTCCGGTATGACATTTTCGGAGATTTTTATCGTCTCCTGCGCGGATTTTTCAGTCGTCTTGTAGATCGAGACGGTTTCGTAGAGTTTCGGGGCTTTTACCGGTAACGACAGCTTGATACCGTCGGAATACTGCCCCGCAGACGCGGTAATAGTGAAATCCATCGAGGTAGGATTGTCCACGTAGGGGATGGTATAGTGGAACTTTACTTCCTGCGAGCCGTTCTGCGCGAGGGTGATATTGGTCGTATAGGCTGCGGGGCTTTCGCAGCGCAGGGTGATCTTCGCGGTGTCGCCCGTGTAGTTATACACAGTCACCCCGGCGTCGAACGAATCTCCCATACGGACGAACGACGGCAGGCCGGATAATATCATCAGCGGCTTCGATACGGTGAAAACATTATCGCCGTACCCGAACTTGGAATCCTTCGTCTGCGCATTCGCCATTATTTTAAACGCCGTCAGGTTGTCCGGCACCTTGAAGGTGATGGTTACCGCATTGCCGTTCTTCGTAATCAGTTTGTCGTTATAGAACGCCGTGGCCTTGAAGTCGAACCTCGGGACGATTTTTCCCGTACTTTGATCCTTTCCGCCGCCGTCGCCGCCGATAATCTCGCCCTTCTCGGCGAGATACCGAAGCCCGTAGATAAAGTTCGCCACTTCGCTGGTATAGATCGCGAGGGGGCGCGTGCTGTAGAAGGTGTACAGCGGGTTGGGTATCGTATAGTTGACTAGATTGAGGACGCCCTTATCGACTATCGCCAGAGTGGTTTCCGCCTCGACAGGCTTGCCGTCGGAGTCCTTCACCTCTACCGTAATCTTCGCGGTATCGCCGGGCTCGTACTTGTCTTTATCGGACTTGACCACAACCTTGAGGGATTTTTTCTTCAGCGAGACTTTAAGGTCGGCATATCCGAGGTAGTACGAGGGTTTTCCCATATCGGCGCCATCCTTAAACTGGTTGGTATCCGTGCGCCCGGAAAAAAGCATGACGGATACGTACATATTCGGGATAAAGTCCTCGGTGATCTTCAACGGGATGATAATCATACTGTCGGACGATTTGAACTGTTTGACGTCCATTATATCGTCGCGTTCGATAGTCAGGAGTACGTCGGCGTTCTTCACCGGGTTCAGGATCATTATCTTCGCGGTATCGCCGATCTCGTAGTCCTTCTTATCGGTCTCGATTTTTATTTCGTTGTTGTTCTCGGTCATCCACCCGTAACCGCCCTTTCCGATTACATAGAACGAATCCTCGCTGATAATCTGGTGGCCGCGGACGAATGTTTTCACGCGGGCGATATACAGCCCGGGGGCGTCCATTTTTACGCCGATGCTCTTCTGGCCGATATAATCGTTCTGCTTATAGACATTGGTAATCAGTTCCTTCCATTCCCATTCGAGTCTGCCGTTCACGCCGACCGTCTGCACGGATTTCCATTCGTAACGGGTTACTTCGATTGTGACGGGCACGCCGTTCTTCACATGGTCGTTCTCGTCGAGTGCGACCAGCTTAATCTCGGCGTTTTCGCCCATATCGAAAAAGTACTTCGCGGAACATATCCCGATCTGGACGGGATTGTTCAGCTCGATACCGTAGCGGAAACCGTAGACCGTGCTCTTATCGTCGAGCACTGTCGACGCGGAGATGGAAATCATGCCGTTACCGGAGAAATTCTGGTTCTCGAGGAGTTTCGATATTTTTACCTTCCCGTCCTTGTCGGGGAACATGATTTTAGAGTCGAGGGTAAAGGAATAATCGTGGGAATTCCCGCCAAGCCACCCTACCGTACTGAAAGAGTAGTCGGGAAAGTTCTTACTCGAGTAGGAGACGGGTTGGACGTCGATCTGGTATTGCACCGGTTTGATAACAGGCGCGCCGAACAAGTACCACCCGATCACATCGGTCTCGAAACGTTCGCCCCATACGAAGGAATCCTTCGCGGGGATAATTTTCATCTCTGCCTGCGCGGGTTTATAGTCCTCGACACGGAAACTCAGGCTCCATATGTGTTCGGCGTCGGTCTGCGCGACATAGGAATAATACCCGGTGGGCGCATTCTGGGGCAGTACGATAGTGGAATGGAACGAGCCCCAATCGTCGATTTTTATACTGAAGTTGGTGACCTGCTCATTCCGCGAGTTCAGCACCTTCACCTTGAATACGGCAAGATTCTTCGCGGATGGAGAAACCCATTTATCGTTTTTCCTATCGCGGAAAATCCCCTTGATCTCCACGCTGTCGCCGGGTTTATAGAGGTAGCGTTCCGAGAACAGCATCAGTTCCGGCCGGTTCGCTACGTAACCGTATCCATACTGAGAGACAAACCCCGGCTGGTCGTTATAATACTCGTCGTTGTAGTAGTCCATCCGGTTCTCGAAATCGGCGTCCCATGAGTAACCGAGCCCGTAGTTCATCGTAAACCCGCCGTCGGATTCGGCGAATACGAGCGGAACGGTCTCGGAGTAGGTATTCGTGAATTTCAGCATACCGTTATCGGCGGTCTTCCCGCAGTAGTTCAGTACAGGGGTATCGCCGTCCCAACGGACAGCGAAGACCTTCGCGCCCGCTACAGGGGTGTTATCCTTCAGATTGCGGACGAACGCGTAGGCGTAGCCCGGCGAGGATTTGACGGTTACCCCAAGGCCGGTGAACAGGATGCACCCGAATTGACTGATATCCGTATCGGCGTATCCTTTTTTCATTTTTTCAGGCGCTGCCCGGTAGATCAGTATCCCGGATTTACCCTTTTTATACGGCGAGAGGTCGAAACGGTAATTATAGAGCGTATCCCATTCCCATTTGACCGTCACCTTCTTCGCTTTGGAGTTTTTATCGAACTTGGCGGTATCGAGCTTGCTGTCCTTTCGCAGATAGGTTAAAAAACTTTCCATATCGGACAGATAGAGATGGTTAAAGGTGAATTTTTCGACATTCAGTGTCTTCATCGGAAGGACGGTCGGCAGGTAGTTTTCCAGTATCATATACCCGTAGGGAAATTTGAAGTGGGAGATGGCATGCTCGAAACGGATCTGGAACTCGCCCGATTTCTGCAAGTTCTGCCCGTAGATATCCTTAATGCCGGTATCGATTTCAAATTTATAGGTCTGCTCGCCTTTGAAGTATCCCGTCAGCGCGATTTCGGTTCCGTAGATTTCCACATTTTTACCTTTTATGCCCGGCGTGATCTTTATCATATTGCTGAGCGCGGCACGCGCGTCCAGTTCGTTATTGAACCTGATATAGATGACGGACGTCGGATAGTAGTAGGATTTCTTTTTATCATAGTCGTAATCGGAGCTCTGGTACTCATACTGGACGAGAGGGAAATAGGTATTGAATTTATAGGCGTATTCCTTCTCGAGGCCGATATTTCCCTCGGCGGCCATAAATTCCTGCGGGATTTTTACCTCGTAATAGGTAGCCTTTGTCAGGCCCTTAGGATATAAAATAAATTCGTTTTTATTCGTATAGATGAAGTACAGGAGGCAGTTATTGCTCTCCATTATATTAGTTCGCACGATATACGCGGCGTTAAAAAAAATCGGCTGATCCGGCGCGGAGATGGGATAGATGCTTACCTGCTCACGCACATCCGCGAGCTTCACGTCCTGATTGAACGAGAGACGTATTGGAGAATCGGTATACTCGCCGAGGGAGTAACAGTTGTAAATATAGATTCTTTTCGTCTCGAATATATATCCGCCCGAATTGTAGGGAACTCCGTTGATGGTAAAGGATAGTTTTTTACCCGCGGACTTTTCGAGCGTCTGAGTATCGACCTTGATATTAAAACGCGTGGAGTTCGGGAGAGGCGCGGTAAACTCGAAAACGGCGCTTTTTTCATCCACAGGCCGCCATTGCCCGTGTACCTCAGGGGTAAACGCGATCTTGATGCCGTTGGATATCTGCGCGATCATTGTCCCGTAGTCGGATATGGTGAACACGGGGGACGAGAACGTAAAGAGGAGTTCGCCGTATGAGGACTGCATTCCGCCGGACATCGGCTCCGACAGGTAGATCGGGATAATCCGTTGCTCGTTACCCGGTAGGTTACATGATGAAAGTATCAGTATTTGTAGAATCGAAAATGCTATGCATAGGAATTTCATTAGAATACCGCCCCTTTAATTTTAAAATATTATAGCATCAATCAAACTTATTGAAAAGAAAAGAAATAATTCGACAATAAAAACCCCGCCGGAGGGCGGGGCGGAAATATTAACCGTTCTGGTCTTTCGGTTTCAGTGGCGTGATCTCCGGTTCCGGCATATCCATCGGGGTAGCCTGGGGAGTGGATAACGGGGTATAATCCGAAGCCTCTTCCTTCGCGGCGGCAGGGGCGCCGGACTTGACGGCGACCAGCTTGTCCTTCAGTTCGCCTTCCATCTTCTTCAATTCCACTTCGGCCTGGGCGCGTTTAGTTCGGCCTTCTTCCTGTATCTTGATCGTTTCCTCGATAGTGGAAATCAGGTCGGTGTTGATTTTTTTCAATGTTTCCACCTCCACGATACCGCGTTCGGATTCTTTAGCGACGCTGATGGTTCCCATTTTCAGCATTTCGGAGTTTTTCTGCAAGAGTTGATTGGTCGTATCGGTTACCGACTTCTGGAGCTCGAGGCTCTTCTGCTGGCGGTAGAGGCTGATTGCGATAATGATCTGGTTCTTCCAGAGAGGGATTGTGGTCAGGATGGAGCTCTGTATCTTCTCCACCAGTACCTGATCGTTATTCTGGATAAGACGGATCTGCGGCCCGGTCTGTATCGAGAGCATGCGGGAGAGTTTGAGGTCGTAAAGTTTCTTCTCGAAGCGGTTGATCAGCTGGCCGAAATCCTGAGCGCGCTGTGCGTCGAACGGGTCGTTTGATGCCAGCGCTTTTTTCTGAACCTCGGGGAGCGTGACCTCGCGGAGTTCCTTGATCTTGATTTCCCCGGCGATAATAAATAAATCCAGTTCTTTCAAATATTCGAGGTTTTTCTGGAACAACGTATCGAGCATCGTGATGTCGCGGAGAAGCTGAATCCTCGATTTTTCGAGTTCGTCGGTGATCTTTTCGATATTCACCGATACGCTTTCGTAACGGCTGACGAAGTGGTTCCACGCGTTCTTGATACCGCCGAACAGTTTCGAGAAAAATCCCTGATCGGTGGAGAGCCCGTCTACGTCGATATCCTTGATCTTGACAATCAGATCGGAGAGAATCTCGCCGACATAGCCGGTGTCCTTATTGCGGATACTGTCGAGAACCGTATCGGAAAAGCCCGATATCTTGCTCTGCGACGATACGCCGTACTGGATGATGGCGTTTGTATCCTCGACATTAATCTGGTTTTTAATCGAATTTACTTTGTCCTTTTCAGCCGGGGTAAGCTCATCGAAATCGATTGTATTCAGCGCGGGAGCCCCCGCAGTTGCGTCCGACATACTCTCCTCCTGTTTATTTCATTTTATCGCTTTGAAACATTTTTGTCAGCATCTCCAGCTCCACGTCCAGTTCGAGTCCGTCGTCGTTGATGGTTCGCTGGTACTGGTTCTCGAAAATATCCTGCAACGTGGTATCGAGCGCGTCCTCGATTTTCGCGACACGTTCCTTTAAATCGTCGGGAACCGTATCGCCCTTAGTGTACTTGATATACATCCCGAGTATATTGATGGTCGCGTCGAGATAATAATGAATGAAATTCCTCGCGGTCTTGATATCCTTGGGGTCGTCCTGGAAATCCTTGATGATTTTTTCGCAGGTCGTGACTATTTTTAAAACCCGTTCCCTGACCTCGGGCTTTTTTATCCGGTAGGTAAAATTAAATATCTCCTGTACCTTCGCCTTCGCCTCCGAGACCACCTGCGCGGCCATATCTTTGGTAATACCCGTGACATTCACCGATTCAGTCTGGGCCTTTGTCTTACGGAGGACAATCAGGAACAGGAAGAGGATTCCCGCGGCGACAGCCCCCGCGATCAGAGTAAGGATGACGGGCGCGCCGAGAACGAAGTAGAGCAGGGCGAATATTCCAGCTCCGATGAGGATTGGGATCAGGATGCGTACGGCTTTACCGTTCATGTCTCCCCCTATGGCTGACTTGGTTTTATTGTAATACAGAGTCGGTTTTTCCACAACTTTTATCTTGCTTTCCGGGCGGTTTACAGGTATAATAAATTCCGTGAACAGAAGGGAGAATTATGAAAATCGAACCCCGGCGAATCGCCTGCTACACAGGATTGATAGCCAATTTTTTATTGCTGATTATCGCGATTTTTTTCGCCGTGCCGTACGACAAATCCTTCCTCGCGATATCGAACCCCTCTCTGAAAATTTTCGACCGCAATAATTATCTCCTCGCGGAGTTCACCCCCGAAATCGCGGGCTTTTCCTCGAAATTTACCCTTTCCGACGTGCCGACCAATTTTATCAAACTTCTCCTGTTCTCCGAGGATAGGGATTTTGAAACACACCCCGGGTTTTCGCTGAAATCGCTCGCGCGCGTAGTATTCCTGTTATTCTCCCAGGGGCAGGCTCCGTCCGGCGCGTCCACCATCTCACAGCAGCTCGCGAAAATCAAGTACGGCGTCAACCGGAATAATTTTATCACGAAAATCCTCGAACTGTTCCGCGCGTTGAAGATTGAAACCTGCTTCACCAAGCACGAGATTCTCGAATCGTACCTCAACAACGTGTTTCTGGGAAACCATATCTACGGAATAAAAAAGGCGGCGGAGGTCTATTTCTCGAAGGATATGACGGGACTAACACTGTTAGAAATGGCGTCCTTAATCGAAATTATTAAAGCGCCGTCGGCATACGATCCCTATAAGCAGACTGCCTTAGTCGAGGGTAAGGCGAAAAACCTCCTCGCGCGCGCGTTTACCAACAGGATTATCGATACGGGCGAGCTGTCCGTTAATCTGGACGATCATCTCATCATCTATCCGTACCGCGCGGAGATAAACGCCCCTCACTTCTGCTTCTGGGCGCTCGATGCGGTAAAAAAAATGATCCCCAATCCGTCGGATATCGCGGAAATCCATACGACCCTCGACCTTCAGCTTTATAATCAGATTCAGGCGATAGCCAAAGACCGGATGGTTTACCTGAAACAGAAAAACGCGAACCATCTTAGCCTGCTGATGACCGACAATAAATCCGGCGATATTATCGTGATGCTCGGGTCGGTGGATTTTTTCTCCGAGGACGGCCAAATGAACGGGGTCACGATGAAGCGCCAGCCCGGCTCGACGATGAAACCGTTCAACTATGCCCTCGCGCTCGAATCGAAAAATTTCACCCCGGCGACTATTCTCCCGGACGTGTATTCGGAATTCCCGTCGATGGTAGGCAAGTATGTCCCGAAAAACTACGACTGGCGTTATCACGGGCCGGTACGGGTCGCGATGGCGCTCGGGTGTTCGTATAATGTGCCAGCGGTATATATCCTCAACAAGGTGGGCTTATACCCGTATTACACGTTTCTCAGGGACATCGGGTTTGATTCGCTCGACAGGCCGTTGGAGTTCTACGGGCTGGGGCTGACCCTCGGTAACGCCGACCTGTCGCTCTACGAGCTCGTCCGCGGATATATGATATTCCCGAAAAACGGGGTATACTCCGACCTGAACGGTATCCGCTATATCGTGATGAAGGACCAGTCGACGAATTTTCCCCCTGCGAAGGACGAGAAGCGGGTGCTTTCTCCCGAATCGGCATTCCTCATCAATCATATTCTCAGCGAATATAAGTATAAGACCCCCGCGTTCGGCGTCAATTCCCCGATCAATTTCCCGTTCCCGGTGGCGGTAAAGACCGGTACGTCGAAAGATTATCGCGATAATTTCCTCGTGGGATATAACCCCCAGTTCTCCATCGGCATCTGGACGGGGAATTTTTCCGGCGCGCCGATGAAAAATCTCCCGTCCGCGTCCGGGGGCGGGGTGATCCTCCGCGATATTATCCTGCATCTCTACAATCAGGGATGGAACCTCGATCAGCCGTTCTCCTCCGACGGGATGAATATCACGAAAGCGAAAATCTGTAAATTCTCCGGAATGCTCGCGGGGCCGGAATGCGACTCTGATGTGGAGTATTTTATCTACGGGACCGAGCCGACAGAAGTCTGCACATGGCATCAGCACGGCAAGGTCGTTATTCCCGAGTTATATGAGGATTGGGCGCGGAAAAACCTGCCCGAATGGATGATCGAGGTGTCATATACGACCGACCTGAAAATCGTATCGCCGTCCGACGGGGATATTTACCGGATCGACCATAATGTCGCGATGGAGAACCAGGCGATCGAGCTCAAGGCGCTCGCAAAATCGGATGATGTGGTATGGTATATTGACGGCGTACAGTACGGTGTCGGGAAGAAACTCCTCTGGACGCTTCGCACCGGGGAGCACCGTATCAAGGCAGTCGCCGGGGAATTTGAAAAAACGGTATCCGTCATAGTAGTGGATTGAACTGAAAGAATTGTATTTATCTAAACTTGTTTCTTTTATCAACACGCGATAAAATATATTTATCGTTAGTGGTTAAAAACAAGGAGATTTCTGATGAAACAACTAGTCGACGGTGTTTTTAATAAAGGACATATCGATATCGATTTCCCGATTCCGCTCGATGATAATACGAAAGTAAAGGTTCTGATTATGACAAACGATACTGATGAAACTCTCGAATTAGGGACATATAAACTGGGTAAAAATCTGGATGATGTTAATATCAGGGATTTTGCACATGAAGATTGAGGAACCGTTTCTGATCGATACAAATATCCTTATCTACGCTCTCAATAAAGATTCGGCTTATTATGATTTTTCACGAAAAATAATTAACGATAACGGGGAAAACATATATCTTGCATATAAATCGGTTGCAGAATTCGTATGTGTTATGTCAAAGATGGGAAGATACGATATCATTGAACTTGAATGAGATAAAATAGTCCGTAGATTTAACATTCTTTTCTCAGATAGTTTCAGCGCTGAAATATATAAGAAACTGATTCTAAAATATAAACCTGTCGGCAACCATGTGTATGATTTTGAGATTGTTTCAGTAATGTTAAATTCCGGGATTCGTAAAATTGCGACTGTAAACCTATCGGATTTTATAAAAATTGAAGAAATTGATATTATTCATTTTTAATTGGATAAACATCCGGCTAATTTATAATTCCGGAAACCGTGCTCTATGGTATCGAAGGTCACGGCCGCCGGGGAATTCGAAAAAACGGTATCCGTCATCGTCGTCGATTGACGCCTACACCCTTCATGTCGATTTTATTCATCATCCCGGTGTACTGCGTACTCTAGCCCCGATATAACACGAAATTTATGTAGAAATAAATTGCCCGTGATCTGGAAATATGACGATCTCTTTTATTACGGGGTATTTATCGATCGAGGTACTTAGCCGGAAATCGGAATAGTGTGCGCAGTACACCCTGAAATTTACCCCGATTATTTTCTTTTTTTACCGTTATGTTTTATAATATTCACCTAACTATTCTAAGGAGGAACTCATGTCATCGTACAACATCGCCGTATTAGGCGGCGACGGTACAGGGCCGGAAGTAGTCGCGGAGGGGATAAAAGTCCTCGAAGCGGTAAAGGGCAAGTTTAAGATCAATTTCGATTTTCATTACTACGATTTCGGCGGCGAACGCTACCTGAAAACCGGTAAGATTATCGATTCGGACGATATAAATGAACTGCGCAAGTATGACGCGATTTTCCTCGGCGCTATCGGGCATCCCGATGTGAAGCCCGGTATCCTTGAAAAGGGTCTCCTTCTGAGGCTTCGTTTCGAGCTCGATCAGTACATCAACCTGCGCCCGGTGAAGCTCTACCCCGGTGTCGATACGCCTATCAAGAACAAAACTCCCGAAGATGTCGATTTTATCGTCGTCCGTGAAAATAGCGGCGGTATCTATACCGGCCATGGCGGTGCGACGCTGGTCGGCACTCCCCATGAAGTGGCGACTCAGGTCATGGTTTACGACCGCTTCACCGTCGACCGTTGTCTCAAGTACGCGTTCGAGCTGAAGAAAAAGCGCTCGAAACAGAGCAAAAAATATGCCGATAAGGCGATCACACTTGTACATAAGACGAACGTCCTGACGTATACGGGCGACCTCTGGTTCCGCGCGTTCAACGAGATGGGCGAGAAGGATTATAAGGAATTCAAACGCGACTACGCGCATGTGGACGCGACAACGATGTGGTTTGTCAAGAACCCGGAGTGGTTCGATGTGCTGGTCACCGAGAATCTGTTCGGCGATATCATCACCGACCTCGGGGCGATGGTGCAGGGCGGTATGGGTATCGCGGCGGGCGGAAACATCAATCCCGAAGGGGTATCGATGTTCGAGCCAATCGGCGGGTCTGCCCCGAAGTACACCGGGCAACATGTTATCAATCCGCTTGCGGCTATCGAAGCGGGGCGTATGATGCTGGACGAGCTCGGCGAGACCGAAGCCGCACTGGCTATCGAGAAGTCGGTAGCTTCGGCATGTACCAAGCTTAAATCGCTGGCGGCGGGTAAGATGGGATACTCTACCGAAGAAGTCGGCGATCTGGTTGCAAGTAATTTATAATAAGGGCGGTTCCAAAAACTATTGATATTTATAACAATAGTATTTATAATTCTTTATAACATACCCAATGGTCACTTCCTTGCAGCCTTGAAAAGGCGGTTTTTAGAAGTGCCCATAAATGACTGAACTAACAAAAAAGCCCCGCATCGAGCGGGTCTTTTTTTATTTTTTATTCTGCTGGTTCTGCTGATTTTGCGGGTTCTGGGGTGTTTCCGGGGCGGGATGGGATTTCTTTTCCGGCATCGCGCATTTCCCGTTATAACGGCACCCGTTCTCGATCACCAGTTCGGGAGTATCGACGTCCCCGGTCAACGAAGCGTCCTTGAACAGTTCGAGGCGTTCGGTTGCGGTAACATTACCGATCACCTTGCCGTAATTGGTAATCAAACCGGCTTTAATAGTTGCCTTCACAAACGCGTCGGGACCGATAATCAGATGTCCCGTAGCGTCGATATCGCCCTCGAACTTTCCCTTTATCATCAGTTCTTTCGAGAAACGCATCGTTCCGTTGAAGTCGATATCGCCCGCAAGGACGGTATCGATCATGCTTTCATCGATATTCAAATCTGTTAGTTTAGACATAGGTCTCCCCTAGGACTTTTCGATAATTATCCTATAAGATGAGTTTTTTGTCAAATATCGGTTAGGGGAAAATCTCAATTCACTTGATTGTTTTTGATTATGAAGTTAAAATACCGTACTCTGGTTTTGGAAAATAATATGGCAATCGTAATCGTTGAACCAATGGAAGGCGCAGGATTTTTCCCGGTATCCCTGACACGGATGGCATGGAATATACGCGCGGGCGCTTTTACATTCAAGGAAAGATTCGAAAAACAATTCGGAAATATCAGGATTTATTCGGAACGTTACCGCCGCCCGCCTTGGTCGTACCTTACCGGTTCGGAGAACGCATACAGAGAAGGGGATAGGATTGACGGCATAGTCCGCTCCGGATGGGTAATCCCCCATGGATTCAAATATGAAGCGGGAACTGTATTTACCGGCAGCGAAGGGCGTTTAATCGCATGCTTCTCCCCGGATTTGGGGAAGACAGAGATAGACGCATTTTTAAATAACGACATCGCTTATTTTTCCGCGAAATATAAAAAACAAGTCCTGCCCGATGCATTACTAATCGACGGACTGACGGACATTATAAAAAAGAATACCGCGGCGCTCGAGCTGGATAGCGGGTATTTCTCCCAGAGCGACGAATACCATTCTCCCAAACGCGGGGTATATATCCACGACAGCGCGGACGTACAGGAGTTCGTATCGTTACAGCCGGGAGAATCGTCGATTGTTATCGATAAGCTGGCGCGGATTCGCCCGTTCAGCATCATCGACGGGCCCGCTTATATCGGGGAGAACGCCCGGATCGACAGCGCAAAGGTTCGCGCCGGAACGACAATCGGGAGATTTTGCAGGATAGGGGGCGAGGTCGAGGAATCGATTATCGAGGACTATTCGAATAAGCATCACGAGGGATTTGTGGGGCATTCCTACATCGGGAGCTGGGTGAATATCGGGGCGATCGCCACGACGAGCGACCTGAAGAATAACTACGGGAATATCCGCCTCGAGATCGACGGGAAAACGGTCGAGACCGGTGTGGACAAGTTCGGGTCGGTCATCTGCGACTATTCCAAAATAGGGATTGGGATGATGCTCAACACCGGGACGGTTATCGCGCCGGGATGCAATCTTTTTCAGGAGAACATTACCCTGCCGAAGTACCTGCCCCCGTTTTCATGGGGCGCGAAGGGAATCTACGAGAGGGAAAAGTTTATCGAAGACCTGAGACGGATGATGAAACGGCGCGGGCATGAATTGACGCAGGCCGAAGAAAGTATTATAAAAAACATATAACTATATCCGGGGTGCATCATGGGAATCGAGGTCAGGAAAGTGACGGGCACGAGGGAAATGAAAAAGTTTATGAAGTTTCCCTGGTCGATCTACAAGGACGACCCGGTTTGGGCGCCCGATCTGATTATCGACCTCAAGTATAGGGTGAATAAAAAGAAGCACCCATTCTTCGAGTACGGCGACGCGGACTTCTTCCTCGCGTATAGGGACGGCGAGATTGTCGGAAGGATTGCCGCGATCGAGAACCCGAAGCATAACAGCTTCCACCCCGACGATAAGACGGGATTCTGGGGGTTTTTTGAATGCCGCGACGATCAGGACGCCGCAAACGCACTATTCGACACCGCCAAGGAATGGGTGAAGTCGAAAGGGTATAAAAACATGCGCGGGCCGATGAGCTGCGATAACCAGGACGAAGTAGGGATGCTGTTCGAAGGGCTGGATACCCAGCGTTTTTTTCTCATGCCGCATAACCCGCTGTATTATATGACCCTCTGCGAGAAGTACGGGATGAAGAAAGCGAAGGACTTGATCGCGTTTCATCTCGACCTGACGAAACCGATACCGGAGAAAGTCGAACAGATTTCGAATGTGATCCGGCAAAAATTGCTGAGAAACGGTTTCACCACCAGGTTTCTGAATAAACGGAATCTCAGGCACGACCTGCGGATTATTATGGATATTTACCAGACCGCGTGGAAGGATAACTGGGGGTTCGCCCCGATGTCGGAACGGCATTTCAAAGAGCTTGGCGAAAATATGAAACTGATAGCTGTTGAAAAGATGGTTACCATCATCGAGGGGCCGAATAAAGAACCGGTCGGAATGGCGGTGGCGCTGTACGATTGGATGGAATGTACCCGTTGGGCGCGTAAGTTCCCGTATTGGATGCAGGGTACGATGCAGCTTATCAATATGGTATGGAGGATGTATTTTAAGCCCCTGCCGAAATTCACGCGCGGACGTTTATTAATGGCCGGGGTGATGCCGGAGTACCGCGGGCTTGGGATCGATTCCCTCCTGTACGTGTTTCCGTTCGAGGCGGGGAAAATGCTGAAGCTGACAGACGCCGAGTTATCGTGGGAACTCGAGGACAATATCGCGATCATCTCGCCGATCGAGAAGATGGGCGGGACGGTCTATAAAAAGATGCGTATCTGGGATAAGAGTATCTAGCATAAAGTTATAAAAAATATTAGAAAATAGGATGGAGGTCATCATGGCAATCGAAGTCAGAAAGGTAACGGGTACGAGTGAAATGAAAAAGTTTATCAAGTTACCGTGGGCGATTTACAAGGACGACCCGTTATGGGCGCCCGATCTTCTCATGGACCTCAAGAAAAGGGTGAATAAAAAGAAACATCCTTTCTTCGAGTACGGCGATGCGGACTTTTTTATGGCGTATAAAGACGGCGAGCCGGTCGGCAGAATCGCCGCGATCGAGAACCCGAAACATAACAGTTTCCACCCCGACGACAAAACCGGGTTCTGGGGGTTTTTCGAGTGTATCAACGATCAGGAAGTCGCTAATGCATTGTTCGACACCGCCAAGGAATGGGTGAAGTCGAAAGGGTATAAAAACATGCGCGGGCCGATGAGCTGCGATACCCAGGATGAAATCGGGATGATCTATGAAGGCGTAGATACCCAGCGTTTCTTCATTATGCCGCATAACCCGCTGTATTATATGGATCTCTGCTCTAAGTACGGGATGACTAAAGCGAAAGACCTCATCGCGTTCCATCTCGACCTGAGCAAACCTATTCCTGAAAAAGTCGCGCATATCGCCGCTGTAATCCGGGAAAAATTGTTAAAGAAAGGTTTCACAATCAGGGGTTTGGATAAAAAGAACCTGAAACGCGATCTGCGGATTATTATGGATATCTACCAGGCCGCATGGAAGGAAAACTGG
>JABLXV010000072.1 GCA_013177895.1 Brevinematales bacterium
CGAAAGCGCGTGCAAGGGGTTATTCGTCACAGAAGAACTTTAAAATTATCGCGTATTTGCTGACGGGTAAAATGGACTTTTCAAGAATCAATTCAGCTTACTTACCCACTTAATTTGCGAAAGAACCTTATACTTTAAAATTGTTTTTTTTATGGCTTCCAGTTTATTATGGAGAATATCCACATCTTTAGGATTTCCCGTAAAAATATAATTATAATAATGAAAAATGACTCCGTCGAACATAAATCCCGATTTTATATCGGAGATAATTTTCTGGCGGGGAACGACTTGATCCTTATAAAAATTGAAACTTTTTATATAATCGCTAAACGCTCCAAAGACCAGCACAGCTACCAGCAATATGATGCTTGAATTCAACAAAGTCATGTAAATAAATCTTCTATTCGGCGAAACTATCTTTTTACCCGAAGATAAGCTATATTCGCCTCTTCGGGATAGTTTAATATCTTCTACAGATATTAACTGATAATTTTTCACTTACACCCCCAAATCCCCTTCTTCATGATTATCTGCTAATATTTCCTAATATAATTATAATAATATAATACTACCACACTTATAGCATCGAGTATATACTTATTTATAGAATATGTCAATATGTAGTTCTATATATTTACCTATGTGTACGATAATTAAACAGTTTATGTTCACTTTTTAAGAATCGATGTCTTATCTTTGTCTTACCTGCGTGGATGGGATAAGCCGGTCTGGCGGGATATAAACTTGCGAGGGCGGGAGTTTTCCGTTATAATATTCCAATGATTTTAAGGAGAGTCCCATGCCGGAAATCGGTTTGAAAGATGTGGAAAACACCGCGAAGCTCGCAAAGCTCGAATTCACCGGGGCGGAAACCGAGAAATTCGCCGGGCAGTTTTCAAAGATCGTGAAATTTGTCGAGAAAATCAGCGAACTGAATACCGACAATATCCCGCCCACCACGCACGCGGTCGAGAAGCGGAATGTGATCCGCGAAGACAAGGCCGGGGAATCCATGCCGATCGACGTATTCGAGAAAACCGCTCCCAAGGCGATGGACAGGAGTATCGTCGTCCCGCGCGTCATCGAACATTAATAGATGATTACCAGCGAATATTTCCCGTTCATTCCCAACGAGGTCGAGATTTGCGACAATCATCTCGATTCTTTGATCGAGGGGAAGGAAGTAGTCATCGATATGGGGTGCGGCCACGGCGATTTTATGATCGAGTTCGCGCCCAAACGCCCCGATACCCTGTTCATCGGTATCGAGGTGATGCGGAAACGCGCGCATAAGACCGGGCACCGTCTCGCGAAACGGAATTTGACGAATTTTCACATGATCGCGTTCGCCGGGGAGAATGTCCTGAAGACCCTGTTCCCCACGGGATCGGTCGATGAAATCCATATCAATTTTCCCGAACCGTGGCAGCGCGAACGATTCTGGAAAACCCGCATCCTGAAACCTTCGTTTATCGTACAGGCCGCGCGCATCCTCAAACCCGGCGGTATCCTCAACTTTGTCACCGATATCGAGAAGTACGCGAAATACGCCTCGGAAAGTATCGCCCGACTCCCCCAATTCTCCAATCTGTACGATCAGCCCTATCTGAAGGATATCTGCGAAGGATTCCCCACCCTGTTTTACCGCAAGATGAGCCCGCTTCGCCCTATCAACTACGTCAGCTTTAAAAGAGTTTAATCCTTTATCACCTCCGGCATCCCTTTTGGGGTGTGCTGAAAAATACGGAAATTTAACTATTTTCCGTCGCTGCGATGAGCAAAGCGAAGAAGCAGTCTATCTAACATTATACACATTAATGAAATAGATTGCTTCTACCGCGCTTCAATAAGTTTTGTAGCGCGGCATCGCAATGACATTATGAGTTCGTCATCAAGCCTGGGGAATATTTTTTTAATTCAATACCTTGACGCGAATTGAGTTTCATCGGATAATAATACGAATGCATGACGATCTATCCGGCGGGGTAAAATCCCCGGTATATCGCCGGGAAACTTAATAATTTTTTCATGCATGGGGAGAAGGGCAATGAATGAGAAAGACCTGGATAAACTGGTTTCACGCCTCCCGGCTGCCCCGGGCATCATGGGAAGGGAGGAGTATTTCAACCCCGCGATTCTGATACCGCTGGTAATGATGAGCGACGGGTATCATTTCCTGTTCGAGGTACGCGCGGAGAATATCCCGCAGGGGGGCGAGGTCTGTTTTCCCGGCGGGCGTTTTAACGCGTCCTACGATTCGTCTCTCGAGGATACCGCGATACGGGAGACCTCCGAGGAACTGGGGCTGTCCGCCGACCGGATCAGGATACTCGGCTGTACCGATACGTTTATCTCCGCGCATATGGTGGCCGTCAACGGATTCCTCGGGGTACTGGATATCGGCTCGATCGACGAGGTACGTCCCGATCCGATGGAAGTCCAGCGCGTATTCACTATCCCCGTCGAGTATTTTCAGAAGCATCGCCCGGAAATTTATCATGCCGAAATATGCGCGAGTCCTTATTCCAATGATGGAGAATTGCTGTTCCCGGCGGCGGAGCTCGGCCTCCCCGAACGCTACTGTCAGCCGTGGGGAACCCGCCGTTATGAAATCCGCGTCTATCGTACCGACCCTGTGATATGGGGCATCACCGGCCGCTTTATCGAGGAGGTGGTGGATATACTGAAACGCTGACGCTGTACATCTTATCCAGTATATAATATATACAGACGGCAAATAAAAAGCCCCGCGGGAAAAACCCGCGAGGCGTTAAACTCATTATTCAGGAGGTTTACTGCTTTACATAAGTACTGCCGCTAGCGACAATAGCATTTGTCGCGGAATAAATCAGATAGTTACCTACCTTGAAGAAATAGTTAGTTGATCCCATCATATCAAAGCTATGCACGCTATCGGAAGAAATTTCAGCGTACGGAATAACCGTACCGGTAGGAGGCGCGCCCATTGAGGGGTAATAATACCAGGTTCCGTTTGTCGAGATTACATTGGTTTGACCACTAATAGTACAATTTGAGGCCGTAGAAGTAAGGAGCATGAAATTCGACATGATAATCAAATCACTGCCTTGTGACCATGCCCTGTAGGAATAGCTCTTATAAACACCACTCCAACCCGAACCACTCATAAGCTTATAGACACTGCCCTCGCTATAAAAGAGGTTCGCGCCGCTAATCATGGCAAGAGTGATATTTGTCATCAAATTGGTACCGCCGCCGCTTAAGATGTTGATTTTCTTCATGGAATCACCAACAAAAGTATACGTACCGGAATTGGTATCAACACTTCCCGCCTGAGATTCAATCTGAGTGAAGGAACTGGTACCGAAAATGTAGGTATTCGTCCTCGAACCGCCATTTTCATAGTTGTTCACCCACGTACCCACGATAGCGGGAGTTGTACCCGAAGGATTGTCAGTTGTTGCAGCTGGAGCACATGCAGCTCCCATTGCCGCAACCATCAATAACACCGCCCATGCATTCAACGAAAAAACTCTTTTCATATATACCTCCAAAAAATTTGAAATCAGAAAAATTATATACCCAATGTAATTTTACATCTATTATATTTTATTATTGTACAAATGGCAAATAATATAGTTAATATACTGTTATTTATATATTATATATTTATAATATATGTTGTTATTATTTAACATAAAAACACAAGTTAATAATCAGTAGTAATTATTGATGAAATAAGGATACATTATGTATTGATAGAAGGAAACGACGGGAAGGGGTGTTTGCTAAAAATATTTTTTCAGCCGTGGGGAACACGCCGTTATGAAATCCGCGTCTATCGTACCGATCCTGTGATATGGGGCATCACCGGCCGCTTTATCGAGGAGATCGTCTCGCTCCTCACTTCACCCCGATAGCCTGCTTAATATACTCCATCGGCATCCCGATACGCGCGTGGATTTCCTCCGCGGTCATCCCGTCGTTATAGAAGCGGCGGGCCGTCGAGTCCAGAGATTCCCCGATCTCGATAATATACCCGTCGGGGTCGTAGAACCGGAAGACGCGCTGTCCCCACGGTTGTTCGCGAAGCTCGTGCACTATCTCCGCGCCGCTCGCGATAATCTTATCGTAATCGGATTCCAATTCGCCGCTCTCGAAATAAAGTTCGAGATTGTTCGGGCGGGTACTCCCGGATACGGATTTCTTTCCGGTAAGCCCCTCGTAGTGGCTCCGAAGGTGAATCGCGAAATCTCCCTCGAACGCCACATTCTGCCCGAAATCCAGCTTGACTTTACAACCCAGCGTTTTCTCATAAAACTCGCGCGAGCGGGCGATATCCTCGACGACTATCAGGGGGCAAATAAATTTCATCGGTTACTTCCATTCAGCGACGTCGATATGGAATTCCTTCGGCGCGGTAAATACCAGCTTCTTATTAATCGTTTCGCCCTTCGAGTTAATTGCCTTCTTACCGTCCTTCAGAACCAATTCGACATTCATATAATCCCCTTTCATTTTATCGAACCCGATCGTCCATTCGCCGCTATCCGCTTTTTTCGGGGTAATCGCCGTATTGTCGGATTTCCCGTTGAGAGACAGGATACGTACTATAAAATCGGGCGAGCCCTGCGGTACGGTAATTTTTACCGTAACCGATACCGCGTCGCGGCTTTTCGCCATCACGTTCATGTCGACCGACTGTACGATACCTCCGTACTGATAGGTGATCTTCACCGCGCCTTCTTTCAGGCCGGTTACCGCGCCCCATTTATCGACCGACGCGGTCTTAGGGTCGCTGGACTGGAACGCCCCAGGTATGGGAGTCATCTTCATCCCGTTGGACAGCTCCGCGACGGGAATAACGGTCGATATGTCGCCCTTCCCTATTTTTACCGGCAGCACCGTTAACGATAACTCCCTGACCCCGGAGCCGGAATTTCCGAAGAAATACATGAGCGGGATATACAGCCGCATCGACCAGTCGTACTCGTTATGGTTCCCAGAGGGCAATTCGTAGTAGTAGTACTGCTTACCCTGCGTGAAACCGAACGCATTCAGCCATGACAGAATCTTTCGCATGGACGGTATCATATCCCACCGTTCGACCGTCTCCATCCATCCACCGTCGATATAAATCTTCGCATCCTTCTCAAAGAAAAGGTGTTTGTTCAGTTTCTCCCCCTCGACTACATTCCAACGGAGGATCGGGGACAGGCATCCCGCTTTACTGAAAATTTCGGGGTACCACCCGAGGAGATTGAACGACGCGAGGCCGCCCATCGAGGAGCCCATGACCGCGGTATTCTCACGGCCGGCGAGCGTGCGGTAATGACTGTCGATATAGGGCTTCACCACCTCGACGAGAAATTTCCCGTAATTGGTCAATCCGCCGGAAGTTTCGCCGAACCCGATATTTTTATTAAACGTCGGCGAATAATCGAAGATGCGTTTATCGCCGCGATGGTAGATACCCACCACGATGATCGGGGGAATCAGCCCCTTCCCGACTAACGCGCTGACATTTTCGGCAATCTTCCATTTATCGAGGTTCTGCCCGTCGTGCATATACAGCACGGGGTACTTTGCATCGTTCGTTTCATATCCCGCCGGAAGGTAGATAACCACCTGCGGCGTGGGGCTCATATAATCGGACTTATACTCCGATAGTGGAATTTTCACCGGGCCTTGGAGCAGAAGATCGGGGCTGGCAACATGAACAACATCACCCTTGATTTCCTTATAAGGGTCTCCGCCGCATCCGGCTAACCCGATCATCATTGAAACGGTTATAACTAGGATTGTTTTTTTCATCATGCGCCCCTATTTCCATTCCTTTACGTTGATTTCACTCTCGATATTAGCGGTGAAGATAATTTTTTTCTGGAGGAGCTCCCCCTTCATCGAAATAGCGCTCTTACCGGAATCATTCACTAGTTCGAATACGATGCGGTCGCCTTTCTTTTTACCGACTACGGCGCTCCACACGGCCGGGGTGTCCTGCTGGAATACGATTTTTTCCTTCGCGCTCGTCTCGTTGACCGATATAATATTCCCGGTCAGCCCCTTGATTTCCACGGGTGTCTTCACGATAATCTTCACCGTGGTATCGTCGCGGGACTTCTCCATCACGTCGATAACCACCGATTTCTTGACGTCGCCGAACATTACGGTTACCGTCGCCTTGCCGGGCTTGAGCCCCGTCAGGACGCCCTTGTCGTCCGCGGACAGCACCGACGGTTTATCGCTCGTCACTTTCATCGGGAAGGGAGTCTCGTGTATCCCGTTCTTGCGGATAATCTCCGCGACCAGCGAGGATTGATCCCCGATGCCTATTTTCGCGGGCATGATATGCAGAACAATATCCGCTACGGGAGACCCGGAGTTCCCGAAGAAGTACAGGAGCGCGGTCTTCAGACGGTACGCCCAGCAGGATTCGTTATGCGAACCGTTGGGATCCTCGAAGTAAAGGAGGTTCTTGCCGTCCTTCAGCCCCTGCTCCATCAGCCAGAGTTTCGCCTCGCGCATCGATACGATCATCTTCCACCACTTATTGGAATTCTCCATCCACCCGCCGTCGATATACATCTTGATATTCTCCGAGAATTGAAGGGTCGGATTGATCGTGTCCGCGTCGTCCAGATTGATGCGCAGGATCGGAGACATCACTCCCGCGCACCCGAACACATCGGGATACCATCCCGCGATATTATAGGACGCGACTCCCCCGAACGACGAACCGAGTATCCCCGTATTCGAGGCGTCGCTCAGCGTGGGGTAATGGCTGTCGATATAGGGCTTGAGTTCCTCGACGATAAATTTCCCGTACTCGTCCAGTCCCCCGCAAGGGACAATCCCGGTAAGCGCGGGAGCGTCGGGAAGATAATCGAACGCGCGAAGGTTTTCCCTGTTGTAGATACCGACGACGATAATTTCACCCATCAGCCCGGCGGCGACCAGTTGGTCGATATCCTCGACTACCTTCCATTTATCGAGGTTCTGCCCGTCGTGCATATACAGGACGGGATATTTCTTCCCGGAGGTCTTATAATCCTTAGGCAGGCAGATCACCGCCTGCGGCGCGGGTTTCATATATTCTGACGGTATCCCGCTCATTTTGAGCTTCACAGGCCCGTCCATATACTGACTCTGGTACACTCCCGACGGTTTGATCTTCACACCGCCGCAGGATGTTAAAAGTATCGCCGATAACGCAATGAATAAGCCCGCCCATTTAAAATTTCTCATTTCCACTCTCCTATTTCTATTTCCGTATCCTTATTCGCCGTGAATATGATTTTCTTCTTCACCGCTTCCCCTTTCAGGGAATACCCCTTCATCCCTTCGCTGTTCAGAAGTTCGATCTCGATACGGTCGCCCCGCATTTTCTTCAGTTCCGCCGTCCATACCCCGCTATCGGGAGATTTCCCGAGCGCCACAACCCCGTTCGTCTTCTTCTCGTTGAACGTCAGTACGCTGATCTTTACCGCCTTCGTACCGGACGGGGCTTTTACCTTCAACGTCACAGTCATCAGGTCGCGGCTTTCCGGCAGGACGTTCAGGCTGATCGACGCCTCCAACCCGGCCGCCGTAATCAGCGCCGTGCCCCCCGCGACACCCTTTATACCGCCCTTAGGCAGAATTTCTATGATCTTCGGCTTATCCGTTTTATACTCCACGGGAAAAATGGTTTTCTTCATCAGCCCGTTGGTATCGCCCTGCCAGCAGATCAGGTACGATTGGTCGCCCTTCCCGAGTTTCGGGGGGAAAAGGAGGATCGAAGGAGTAGCGTACACAGGCTGATACCCGCTGAAGAGGAACAGGAGCGGCATCTTGAGACGCTTCGACCAGTTGTCCTCGTTATGCGAACCGTCGGGGTCTTCGTAGTAATGAAGGTTCGCGCCGTCCTTGAGGCCGAGCCCCTTCATCATCAGGTAAACGTCCCGCATATCGGCGATCATCGACGGTTCGTCTCCGCCCTCGCGCCATCCGCCGTCGAAGTATATCCTAACGTCGTTCGAGAATATCAGCGTCTTGCCGATATCGCCCAATACGGCTCGGTTATTCCACCAGAACGACGGCGACATCACCCCCGCCATCCCGAACACGTCGGGATACCATCCTGTGATATAAAACGACGATATCCCGCCGAGCGACGAGCCCATCACGCCGGTGTTCTTTCGATCGGCGAGCGTACGGTAATGACTGTCGATATAGGGCTTGACCTCCTTCACGAGGAACTTCGAGTAATCGGGAAGCCCGCCGCTCGCGAATTTTTCGTTCGCGTCCTTTGCGGGCGTGAGGTCGTATATCCGTTTGTCGCCGCGATGGTATATCCCGACGACGATGATTTCCGGCATCAGCCCCTTCTCCATCAGGGAGTTCATGTTCTGTACGAGTTTCCATGCCCCGAGGTTCTGCCCGTCATGCATATACAGCACTGGGTAACGGTTCGTGGAGGAGTCGTAGGACGGCGGCAGGTAAACCACCACCTGCGGGGCGGGCTTGATATATTGGGACGTCAGCTCCTTCGGGGGGATTTTATACGGCTGGCCGTACTCCGCCGGTTTGACCGCGGACTGCCCGCATGAAAGAAGGGTAAGCGAGATGATCGCTGATATAAGATATTTCATTTATGCCTCCGAAAAATAATTCTTTCTGCTTTTAAAGATAAATAATTGTTTATAATGAATACTCCTCTTTACAGTAATAGCACTTTATAGTGTTTTTTAGATACATATTTCTCTGATTTCTTTTCGTTAGCTTGATTCTTTTATTACAATTAGGGCATATTATTTCAAATTCTCCTATTCTATCAATAAAAGCATTTTCTAGAACAATATTCGCATTCCATGGAATTTTTTCTAAACACAAATTCAGACCTATCATTGTTTTTGTTACCGTCGAATCAAAACAAGAATTATCTCTTTCAGCAAAAGTTAATACTAAAGATTCAACAATATGAAATGAGTAAAAAAGTAAAAACGGTAAAATTGAATATATTTGATCCCATTGCGAGACCATAGCTTCCTGCCCTGAAAAAATAAAATTAAAATTACAGTTTTCAGTAGTAAAATGGGGATTTGTGGTTATTAAATGGTTTGCCTTTTGAAAGTATGGTTCCATTCCAAATTCAGATTTTTTATCATATCGCATTTCATAAATAAATTGCGGGTCAATCCAAGATTCTATTTTTGCTTTTAATAGAGCCATTTTAATAATGTCTTTCTTTTTTTGCTCATTTATTTTTTCTGATGCAATATTTATTGAGCTATTGTCATTATTGATCAGCTTTATAAATTCGCTTGGATATGCTAAGAGCCATTCTAAATAAAACAAATTATCCTTTAATGGTTTTCTTAATAAAGCATATGCAACTGTTAGTTTACCTTTTTTTGAACACATTAATGCTTCATATGTAAAATGACAAAAATCAGAAACAAGTGCTGCGAAAACTTTTTTATATATAAAAATATTAGCTTCTTTTTTATACCCATTCTTCTCTAAATAATCAATTAAATCTCTTCCAGCTATTTTAGGAATCTTTTTATCCATTTTTATATTAACATGGAAAATGTTGCATTCCTCCCCTGTTAATAATATTTCCAATATTAAATCATGAAGATAGAAACAATATTCGTGACAAGTTCGATATTTTGATAATAATAAATTTGCTATATTATCCTCTCCTTAACCTAATTCGCGTTTATTCACATTTCAATCTTCCCCTACTTCTCCCACGACTTGAGGAGTACGTCCACCGCCTGATCGGCCTTACAGTTTACGAGCTTGATATACGGCGACCCGCTCGTCTGCACCGCGAACTTCCCGCCCTTCGTCTGGAAGTTCAGTACGAGTTTCGAGTTCGCGGGATAGGACAGGAGAAAATTGAATTTCAGGTTGCTCGCGGCGTTAAAGGTATGCGCGATATTCGTCGGGTCGTCGTTGATCTTCACCACTATCGCGGTGATTTCCCCGACAGGCGTTTCGGACGTGACCCGCACGAGGGTATAGACCATCCCGTCGATCTTCGGCAGAACGTTCAGGTTTTGCTTAAACGTCTTACCGCCGAACTTCAGGGAAATGTCCGCTTTCCCTTCGCCCTTGCAGACTACTGTACCGTCTTTGGACACTTCGATGATTTTAGGGTTTGCGCTTTTTAACCCGGCGTTATAAAGGGTGTAGATAAGATACGGATTTACCTGAATGTCGGCTGAGATTTTCAGGGTGTCGCCCTTTTTATATATTTCCGGCTCGATACGAAGGAGAAGCGTTTCCGGTTTCAGCACGGCCTTGCCGTAGAGGAAATTAAGAGGCATCTTTCCTCGCTTCGCCCAGTCCTTCTCGCTATGCGTCCCGACAGGGTCTTCATAGTACATGATATTATCGATATCCTTCAGTTTGAATTTCGTCTTGAGTTTCTGGTACACGTCCCGCATATATTTGATCATCGAGGACTCGTCCGCGCCTTCCTTGAATCCCCCGTCGAGGTAGATTTTTACATCCTTGGGGAATTTCATCTTGTCCATATCGGCAATCACCCGTTCATTATCCCACCAGAACGACGCCGAGATCGCGGCGGCCTTTCCGAATACCTCCGGGTGCATCCCCAGCAGGTAGAACGAGGCCAGCCCGCCCAGGGACGAGCCGATCAGCCCGGTGTTCTTCCTGTCGGTCAGGGTGCGGTAGTTCGTATCGATAAACGGTTTGAGCTCCTCTATGATAAACTTCGCGTAATTGGTCAGGTTCCCCCCCTGGTTCTTCACATACTCGTTATTGATCAGGGTCGGGGTGTAATCGCCGATACGGTTCGCGGTATTCCATATCCCCACAATAATAACGCCGTCGACATAACCTTCCTTGACCAGCAGGTCGAGGTTCTCGTCCATCTGCCATTCTCCCGCGAACGAGGTCTTAGCGTCGAAAAGATTCTGCCCGTCGTGCGCGTACAGGACGGGATATTTTTTCCCGGAGGCCGCGTAATCCTTAGGCAGGTATACGATTACCGGGGGCGTGAATTTCAGGTACTTCGACTGGAAGAAATTTTTACCCTTATAGTTGACGAAACTCCCGTCCGACGCGGACATCGCGCCCGCGAGGAGAAGCATCCCGAATACCATCCCTAACCTTTTCATACGGCCTCCGATACCGTTTAGCGATAAACTTACTAAGCGGTTTCGATTATTATAGAAGGACGTGCGGGATTTGGCAAGGAAGCGAAATATAAAATCGACGGGAACGATTCTATTGATATTCCTACCGTTTCGGTATTTGAACTTTTGAAATATTTCTCAAAAAAATCTTGATTATTTTTATTTATCCTTTATAATGATAAGTGATATTTTTCACAAGCCTATGGAGGATATGTATGTCTAACCATTCAGAAACCTGTGCATGCGCGCAGGAAACCGATGAACAAAAGTACGAACGGATTGCGGGGATTATCGAAGAGTACGGAGCGCAGAAAACCAACCTGATCCAGATTTTACATATGGCGCAGGGGATTTTCGGGTACTTGCCTCTCGAACTCCAGCAGTTCATCGCCGACAAACTCCGCCTTCCCCTTTCAGAAGTGTACGGAGTCGTCACGTTTTATTCCTATTTTTCCACCACGCCGCGCGGGAAATACACTGTCGGCGTATGTCTGGGCACAGCCTGCTATGTACGCGGAGGGAAGAAAATTATCGACCGGATGAAGGAGATTCTGAATATCGGGCCGGGCGAGACCACTCCCGATCAGAAATTCTCCCTCGAGGTCATGCGGTGTATAGGGGCATGCGGCCTCGCTCCCGCGATTACCGTGAACGGTAAGGTTTATAAACAAGTGAACGCCGATAAGCTGAAAACGCTCATCGCGAACTTATAACGGGAGGAATCAGATGGCAAAAACTCAAATCAAACCTATCCGTTCTATCGAGGAGCTCACGTTCCTGAAGAACGATACCCTGAAATCCCTCTCGGGATACAAGTATTCCGTGCAGATATGCGGCGGCGCGGGATGCGTTTCGTCGGGATGCCAGTCCGTAAAGGACGCGCTCCTCAAAGAGATCGAGACGCGCGGCTTGTCCAATCAGGTGCTCGTCAATGTGACCGGCTGTATCGGCACATGCGCGCTCGGACCGGTGATGATCGTCGAACCGGACGGGGTGTTCTACACGTTGCTGGAAGAGCAGGATATCGCCAACATCGTGGAATCCCATTTCGTAGGCGGCGTGCTCTTCGGTAAAAAGACGTTCGCCGATAAAAAATCCGGCAAACATATCCCCTATATCAAGGATATCGATTTCTTCAATAAACAGCAGAAGATCGCCCTGCGGAACTGCGGTAAGATCGACTATTCCTCGATCGAGCAGTATATCGCTAACGACGGGTATCTCGCGTTGGCGAAAAGCCTCAAGGAGAATAATCCCGACGCGGTCATCGAGCAGGTCAAAAAGTCCGGGCTTCGCGGACGCGGCGGCGGGGGATTCCCTACCGGCGTTAAATGGGAAGCCGGGCGTAAGACTCCCGCCGACAGTAAATATATCGTCTGTAACGCCGACGAGGGCGACCCCGGCGCGTTCATGGACAGAAGCCTGATCGAGGGCGACCCCCACTCCATTATCGAAGGGATGATGATCGGCGGCTACGCTATCGGCGCATCGCAGGGATATGTCTATATCCGCGCGGAATATCCGCTCGCAATCGAACGTCTCTACGAGGCTATCGACCAGGCGCGCGCCTACGGCCTCCTCGGTAAGGATATCCTCGGAAGCGGGTTCGGCTTCGATATAGAAATCCGTATCGGCGCGGGCTCGTTCGTCTGCGGAGAGGAAACCGCGCTCATGCATTCCATCGAAGGGAAACGCGGCGAGCCCCGCCAGAAACCCCCGTTCCCGTTCGAGAAGGGTCTCTACGGCAAACCGACTATTATCAATAACGTCGAAACGTTCGCCAATATCGCGCCGATTATCCTCAACGGCGGCGGCTGGTTCGCGAATATCGGTACCAAGGACAGCAAGGGTACGAAGGTGTTCGCCCTCGCGGGGAATATCCAGAATACCGGGCTGGTCGAAGTACCTATCGGCTTCTCCCTCGGCGAGATCATCTACGATATCGGCGGCGGTATCCCGAAGGGGCGTAAGTTCAAAGCCGCCCAGACCGGCGGGCCGTCCGGCGGATGTATCACCCAGGAAAACCTCAATATCGAAATTGACTATGATAACCTGAAAAAGCTCGGCACCATCATGGGCTCAGGCGGACTCATCATTATGGACGAGGACGCGTGTATGGTGGACGTCGCGCGGTTTTTTATGGAGTTCGTGCAGGACGAGTCCTGCGGAAAATGTACCCCGTGCCGCCTCGGCACCAAGCGTATGCTCGAGATACTCGAACGCATCACGCACGGGCAGGGACGCGAGGGGGATATCGAGCTCCTCGAAGAACTCGGCAACACCATCAAGGATACCGCGATCTGCGGCCTCGGCCAAACCGGGCCAAACCCGGTGCTCAGCACTATCCGCTACTTCCGGCATGAATACGAAGAGCATATCCATAATAAGTATTGCCGTTCCGGCGTGTGCAGCGACATGTTCATCTCGCCGTGCCAGAACGCCTGCCCGGCGGGCATCAATGTCCCCGGGTATATCGCGCTGATTTCGGCGGGACGTATCCGCGACGCGTACAACCTCATCCGGCAGGACAACCCCTTTCCCGCGGTCTGCGGGCGCGTCTGTACCCACCCCTGCGAGAGCAAGTGCCGCCGCGGACAGATGGACGACGCTATCGCAATCTGCGACCTCAAACGCTATGTAGCGGATATCTCGCTCGAAAGCGACGAACCGTATAAAGATATCGTGTTCCCCAAGAAGGGCAAGAGTATCGGTATCATCGGCGCGGGTCCGTCCGGCCTCACCTGCGGGTACTATCTCGCGAGGCTCGGGTACGATGTCGATGTGTACGAGGAAGCCCCCGTGGCGGGCGGCGTGCTCGCGTTCGGTATCCCCCAATACCGTCTCCCTAAGGACGTGCTGGCCGCCGAGATCAAGGCGATCGAACAGGCGGGGGTTAAAATCCATACGGGTTACCCGGTCAATAACGAAAAGAGCTTCAACGAACTATACGATAAGCACGACGCGATCTATGTCGCGACCGGCACCCAGTTCTCGCGCAAGATCAACGTAGACGGCGAGGGACTGACGGGCGTGCATCACGGGCTCGATTTCCTCCGCGACGTGCATCTCAAGCAGAACGTAAAAATCGGCAATCATGTCGTAGTTATCGGCGGAGGAAATACCGCTATCGATACCGCGCGCGTGTCCAAACGTCTCGGCGCGAAAGAGGTCACTATCCTCTACCGCCGCGAAATCGAGGATATGCCCGCCGACCGCCGCGAGATCGACGAAGCTATCGAGGAGGGCGTGAACGTGCAGACCCTCACTGCCCCCGTCCGTTTCGCCGGGAACGGCAAGCTGACGCAGGTGGAATGCGTTAAGATGGAGCTGGGCAAATTCGACTCCGGCGGGCGCAGAAAGCCGGTCGAGCTCAAGGGCTCCGAATATGTCGTGAACTGCGATATGGCGATCCTCGCGGTCAGCCAGTACACCGACCTCCCGTTCATCAAAAAGGAGGCGCAGACCGTCAGCAAATGGGGCACGTTCATTATCGATAAGAACACGTTTATGACGAATATCGACGGCGTATTCGCGGGCGGCGACTGTGTGCGCGGCTCGGATACGGTGATCACCGCTATCGCCGACGGGAAAAATGCCGCCAAGTCGATGGATATTTACCTCGGCGGAAAGGGCGTACTGAATGTCGGCGAAGCAATCGATATTCCCAGAGCGGCGGAAGAAACCACCATCGTGGAGCACGAACGCTTCCCGATGAAGTTCCTCGATGCGGAAACCCGCAGTCATAATTTCGACGAGGTCGCGGTCGGTTTCCACAAACTGAACGCTATCGCCGAATCCATGCGCTGTTTAAGATGCGATAGGAGGGCATAAAAAATGGTGACACTGACGATTAACAATAAAACGATCGAGGCGGAGGAAGGCGCATCCATTATGGACGCCGCCCGCAAGCATAACATTCTCATCCCCAATCTCTGCTACCTCGAAGGGGTGAACAAGCCCGAGGCATGCCGGGTATGTCTGGTGGAGGTGGAGGGCGCCCGCACCCTGATACCCTCGTGTATCACGAAGGTCAGGGACGGGATGAAGGTGCTCACCAATTCCGAACGCGCGAAGAAGGCGCGGCGGATTATATACGAATTGCTGTTGTCCGACCACCCGAAAAACTGCCTGAGCTGCGAACGCAACCAGAACTGCGAATTCCAGAAGCTCGGCGCGATGATCCAGATCGAGGAATCCCGCTTCGAGGGCGAGAAGTCCAAGCCGGAGATCGACGACTCAAGCCCGTCGATAGTCCGCGACGCGTCAAAGTGTCTGCTCTGCCGCCGCTGCGTCATCGTGTGTAACGAGATACAGGGAGTCGGCGTACTGAATATCCAGAACCGCGGGTTCGACGCGGTGGTCGCGCCGGCGGCGGAACTCCCGCTGAATTCGGTGAATTGCACCAACTGCGGGCAGTGTACGCTGGTATGCCCGGTGGACGCGATCAAAGAAAAGGACTCCACCCGGACTGTCTGGGATGCGTTATTCGATAAGTCGAAACGGGTTGTAGTACAGACAGCCCCCGCGGTTCGCGCTGTGCTCGGCGAATGCTTCGGGCTGAAACCGGGGTCGCTGGTCACCGGTAAGATGGCGTCCGCGCTCCGCGAGATGGGTTTCGACGATATCTTCGATACCAACTTTACCGCCGACCTGACGATTATCGAGGAAGGCACCGAGTTCCTCGGCCGCGTGAAGGACGCGCTGACCGGAAAGAAGGCCGACCTGCCGATGATCACAAGCTGTAGTCCGGGATGGATCAAGTTCATCGAGCACGAATTCCCCGACCTGCTCGGCAATCTTTCGACATGCAAATCCCCGCATATGATGCTGGGCGCGCTCGCTAAAACATTCTATGCCGATAAGATCGGTGTCGACCCGAAAGATATGGTTGTCGTATCGGTGATGCCGTGCACGGCGAAAAAGTTCGAGATCACCCGCCCGGAGATGAATGCGAGCGGATACCCCGATGTGGACGCGGTACTGACGTCGCGCGAGCTCGGTAAGATGATCAAGGACGCCGGGGTAGATTTCCTCAACCTCTCCGACGGTAAGTTCGACGACCCGCTCGGCTACTCCACCGGAGCCGCGGACATTTTCGGCGTCACCGGCGGCGTGATGGAAGCGGCGCTCCGCACGGTATACGAACTCGTTACCGGGCGCGAACTCCCGTTCAAGAATCTCCATGTCACCCCCATAGTAGGCCTCGAGCGTATCAAGGAAGCCGAGCTCAAGATAGAGAACCCCAAGCCGGAATATAAATTCCTCGATGGCGTAGTCGTAAAAGTCGCGGTCACAAGCGGCCTCGCGGGCGCGCGTTTCCTGATGGAACAGATTCGCGCGGGCAAATCCCCCTACCATTTCATCGAGGTCATGGGGTGTCCCGGCGGATGTATTTCCGGCGGCGGCCAACCCCGGCCTGTGGACAACAATGTCCGGCAGAAGCGTCTCGAGGCGATCTACGCCGAAGACGAGGGCAAGCCTATCCGCAAATCGCATGAAAACCCGTTCATCGTCAAACTGTACGGGGATTTCCTGAAG
>JABLXV010000073.1 GCA_013177895.1 Brevinematales bacterium
GGCAGATAGCCCGTGTTCATGCATAGCGCCTTCCTTTCATCACGGGGTACTGCGTGTACTTCGTACACTTACCCCATTACCGGTATTTCCGGCAGTATGTTTCGCTAGCCTGCGGAGCAACGTGGACTGTAAGCTAGCCCCGTACTCTCCGATGGCTTATTATCAGCAAATAATCCGTGTTCATGCATGTCGCATTCCTTTCATCACGGGCTATTTTCGAGTATCAATATATAGCCTGATATCGGGATTAGCCCCCACACAGTGGGCGCAGTACCCTTTACTTAATCGGAAGAATGGTGTATAATATTCGCAAAAAAGGAGGGAATATGGCACGCGTCCGTTTCGCACCGTCTCCCACAGGACAGCTTCATCTCGGCAGCGCACGTACCGCGGTGTTCAACTGGCTCTATGCCCGTCACACCGGCGGGGAGTTCGTCCTGCGTATCGAGGATACCGACCTGAACCGTTCCGAAAACCAATATACCGATTCCATTCTCGCGGATATGAAATGGATGGGGATGGATCACAACGAATTCTATAAACAGAGCGACCGTTTCGATATCTACCGCGCGCATTGTAACAAACTGCTCGAGACAGGCCATGCCTACTACTGCACCTGCACCCGCGACGACCTGATCGAACGAAACAAACAGCGCGGGATTACCGACGAGATCACCAAGTACGACGGCCACTGCCGGGGGAATATGACTGTGCCCGACGGGCAACATGTCGTCCGCGTCAATCTCGGCGAGGAGCGCGACATCATCTTCCGCGATACGGTGCGAAACCGCATCCGGGTAAACACCAAGGAACTGGACGATTTCGTGCTATGGAAGGGCGACGGTTCCCCGACCTATAATTTCGCCGTGGTGATCGACGACAGCCTGATGAAGATTTCCCATATCATACGCGGCGAGGACCATATCACCAATACCGCAAAGCAGATCATCCTCTACGAATACCTCGGGTTTCCCGTACCGGAATGGGCGCACCTGCCGCTGGTGTTCGATAAGGACCATACCCCGTTATCCAAGCGGAAAGGTTCGACAAACGTCGACTATTATAGAAGGAAGGGAATCCTGCCCGAGGCGCTGCTCAACTATATCGCGCGCTTGGGATGGTCTCACGGGGATGACGAGATATTTACAGTCCCGCAGCTGATCGAGTACTTTTCGCTCGAGAAGCTCAACAAGTCCAACGCGGTCTACGACGAGGACAAGATGATATGGGTGAACGCACGCCATATCAAGACGATAGATATTCCTACGTTAATCAGGCACTTCGGGGAATTTATGGCCGAAGCGAAATTATCGCCTGTGGAACGGATGAACGACGCGCAGTGGCTCGCGAAGGCGATGGAAATCCTGCGCGAACGGAACAACACGCTCGAGGATTTGTATAACGAGATGGCGGCGTTCGCTACGAGCGCGTACTCGATCGCCCCCGACGCGCAGGCCAAGCTCGCGGAACTGGAGGCGGAACCCGGCGTCAAGGATGCGTATGCTCAGGTTGCCGGTATTATCCGCGCGCTGCCGGATTACAATACGCTCGACGGGCTTGAGGAGAAACTCCGCGCGGTATCCGAAACGACCGGCGTGAAGTTCGGTAAACTCGTGCAGACCCTGCGTATCCGCCTGACCGGGAAAACGGTCTCGCCGGATATCATCTCGGTTATCAAACTGCTCGGTGAAGATCTAAAAAAACGCCTGGTTTAACCGCGCCTACCTTGGGGGGAAATATTTTGAAAACAATCCGTATGCTGTTCTTGATGGCGCTCTTCGTTATTCCCGCAGGTTTCTTATACTCCGACGATGTAGTCGGGGTAAAAATGTACCAATATCCCGCGACAGTCACTAAGATAGCCCCCTATACCGGCGCGCAGTTGAAATCGTTTGCGGATAAAGGCGTGATCGGCGGGGCGGCTATTACGGTCAAGATGGAAGCCGGCCCTCTCAAGGACAAGACAGTGGTCGTCGAGCATTATATCTATGAAGACGACCCGTATGTCGAAAGCACCAAAATCGAATGGAATCCGGGCGATAAAGTGGATGTCGGGATGTATCTGGATTCCCAGAAAAACATCAAGGAATCCTTTATCCTCGGTCTGAGCGTCGAGGAAGCCGCGGACGACGAACATAAACTGGATGACGAACTCATTTCCTTACAGGAAGCCCGAGGTAAAATGGAACAGGCGTCCGGGCTAATCATCGAAGCCTTACACTTTACCCCCGAAGAAGTGCAGGTTCACGCTAAAGTGGGAGCCTTCGACGGGTTTCATTACAGTGTCAAGATGCAGGACGGAAAGTTTAAAGACACTACCATCAAAATCAGCCACCTTTTATTCAAGGACGATATCCTTCGCCCGGTGTATAAGGTCGGCGACAACATATTCGTGGGGTATATTGTCGGAAACGACGGGGCGCCCAAGGATCCGGCAATCTACGGTATCAACCGTTCCCTGCCCATCATACTGCTGCTCGTTCTTTTTATCGGCGGGGTGATCGCGCTGGGACGGCTCAAGGGGGTTTTATCCCTGACGGCGCTTTTAATTACCATTCTCCTGATATTCGTCCTGTTTATCCCGTCTATCATCAGCGGGGCTTCTCCGTTATTGATGGCGGTCGTCGTAGCGATACTGGCTTCAGCCGCGACTTTTATCATCGTCAGCGGGTTCACGTTTAAATCCCTCAGCGCGGGAATCGGGGTGGCGGTAGGCTTCATCATCTCCGCTCTGCTGGTTTTTATTTTCGGGGAACTGATGGGCATCACGGGAATTATGAACAACGACCTGAAAACTCTCGCTTATACGAATTCGACGTTTAATATACGGGGTATCCTGTTCTCCGGTATCCTGATCGGCGCCATCGGCGCTATGATGGATGTCGCGATATCGATGTCTTCTACGGTCGAGGAGCTCAGGAAAGCAAACCCGAACTATACACCGCTACAGCTTTTTGTTTCTTCCCTCAATGTCGGGAAAGACCTGCTCGGTACGATGGTCAATACGCTAATCCTCGCGTATATCGGCGCGGCGCTTCCCTTCGTCCTGCTGATTTATATCCAGTATACGTCCGCCACACCGCTCCTGAATATCCTGAATCTGGAGATTATTTCCGAGGAAATACTCCGAAGTCTGGTAGGATCGATCGGCATGCTGGTGACCATCCCCGCCGCATCTTTCTTCGCGGCATACCTCCCGCATCAGCCTAAAAAAACGGTAAAATAACGATGCCCGTTATCAGTCCGGTTTCCGTGGAAACCGGTCGTACCCTTGAGTTTTATTAGGGCTTCGCTTATAATAATCCTAACATTTTTTAAAGGACGGGAGAAAATATGAAACAGAGCGCATTGATTTTAATAATAGGTTTCGCGATGGTTTTCTCGGCATGCGGCAGGGAAAACACCGTCAACCAGAAAACGTTATTGTTCGAGGTCGAAAAGGGAGATTCCCTTTCGTCGGTGGTGGAAAAGCTGAAGGATAAGAGCGTGATCGACAATCCCAACCGTTTTAAGATACTCGCGAAGCTGATGGGCAAGGATAAAAAGATTCAGACCGGCGTGTATGAAATTCTGCCCGAAGAGGCGTATAGCGAAATTATCGACAAGATGTCCTCCGGGAAGACCCACTCCATCAAGCTGACTATCCCCGAGGGGTATAATATTTTCGAGATCGCGCTGGCGCTTTCCAACGCGGGGCTCGCGGACTATGACGCCTTTCTCGCGGAAGTACGCAACCCGGCGTATCTCGCGCGTTACGATATCCCCGCAGGGCAGTCCCTCGAGGGATACCTATTCCCCGATACCTACTTTATCCCCTATAAAACGGATGTCTCGAAAATTGTCGAGATGATGCTCCGCCGTTTCGACGAGGTGGTCAACGCCGAGATGAAGAAAAAAATTAACGAACGCGGCCTGACTCTGCACCATGTGCTGACGATGGCGTCGATTATCCAGAAAGAAACCGGGATAGAGTACGAGATGCCGATTATTTCCGGCGTTTATCATAACCGTGTCAAGACCGGGTGGATGCTCCAGGCTGATCCGACTATCATCTACGGCCTCATGCTTGAAAACAAATACGACGGCAATATCAAGAAATGGCACCTGACCGACGAATTCGATTCGCCGTACAATACCTACGCGAAATACGGGATGCCCCCCGGCCCGATTTCCAGCGTGGGCAAACAGGCGATCCTCGCCGCGATATTCCCCGCGCAGGTCGATTACTTCTTCTTCGTGGCCAGCGGGAAGGGCGACGGCGGGCATATCTTCTCCAAGACCGCCGCCGAACATAACACCGCGGTCGGCCTGTACAAACAGAACATGAAGAACAAGCAGAATGGCCAATAAAACGGTATCCCGTACCGAACTGGTCACTTATCTCGACGGGCTTTTCGACGGTATTATCGCGGACGACTCCACCGCCAACGGGCTTCAGGTCGAGGGGACGGAGGAGATCGGCACGGTAGGATTCAGCGTGGATTCGTCGCTCGATGTATTCGAGGCCGCGGCCGAACGCGGCTGCCGGTTCCTGGTCACCCATCACGGGCTGATATGGGGCGGCCTGAAAAAAGTCACCGGTAACGATTACCGCCGCCTGAAGGCTCTGTTCGATCATCAAATCAATCTCTATGTCCGGCATCTCCCGCTCGATGTGCACCCGGATTTCGGGAACAACATCGGCATTATCCGCGCGCTCGGCGCGGTATCGAAAGAACCGTTCGCGGAGTACGGGTATTTCGCCGAGTTCCCCAAGCCGATGCCCGCCGGCGATCTTATGCGGCTGATACGGGATAATATCAACCCTGAGCCCGTCTCGATGGATTTCGGGCCGGAGGAAATCCGCAGGATCGCGGTATGCTCAGGGAGTCTCCGTCCGAGCGCGGCCGCCGAAGCGGTCAGCGGCGGGGCGCAGGCGCTGCTTACCGGCGAGGGCAGTTCGGCAAGCCTCTTCTACTACCCCGCGCGGGAAAGCGGTATCCATGTGATATTCGCGGGACATTACGCGACCGAAATATTCGGGGTACGCAGTTTATGCGCGAAGGTAGCAGAGAAATTTAAGGAGTTGAATACGGTTCTGATTGAAATGCCGACAGGCTGGTAATCAGTTAGATACCCGAACGTTCTGGAGACGCATGACGCTCTGGATAAACTCATCCAGTTTGGCCTTATCGCGCCAGTCAATATTCGCCGAAAACTTTATCCCGATCACGCGGTATCCCTCAGGCGTATTGTCATACATATTCAGGATAGTACCCATCGTCTTGATCTGCGTCGCGTCCGGGAACGTCAACTGCATGTAGATACGTCTCAGTTCGCGGATATATTTATACATGTCCGGCTCGGTAATCGTGATCTTCGCGCCGCCCACGCTCATATCCTGTAAAATCTGCGGCTCCTTGGTAACAATTTCAAAGGAGCATTTTTCGAACAGGTTCTCGACCGCCTGCTGGGCGAGAGTGATAAGACGGCGGACATGGGTCTTGGTGATATATTCCTTGAGGGACACCACCCGGATCTGCCCGATCGCTTCGCCCTCGAAAATCAGGGGAAGGATAGCCTCGCTCTTTATCATGTTCTTCTGGTAAAACTCTTTCACTTTATCGAGCTGGGAAAGGATATTTTTCAGGTCGAACCCTTCCTCGCTGAGGAACTTCACATAATCCTCATAGGATAGGACAAGGTCTTCCTTAATTTTAAAATTCGCGGTATTGAACACCACGAACGGTTTCTTCAGCTTCTTGATGAGGCGGGTAATAATATTTTTTTCCGTGCCGTCGAAAAGGGAGATTTTCGCGATGTCGTAGTTTTCCGAACGCGTGAGGTGGCTCTCAATAGTGGCGATGATCAGGTGGATTTTTTTCGCGAGTTCCTCGTCCTGCACCGTAAAATCGACGACCTTCATGGAAATAGTGGCAAACATCTTCTGGACAAATTCGTTGCCCGCGATCTTGATTCTTTCATTTTTACGCTTCGGATGGGCTTTGATGATATTAGGCATGGAAATATTTTTCGCGCCCATGGGGATAGCCTCGAAAATATAGATACTCCCGCCGAGCACGACTTCCGCGTCAAGGGGGCGCATATTATAATCCTCGAGGGAAAGCCCCGGATGACTGCTGTCCACCTGCGATAGAATAATCTGACCGGAACGGATTTCCTTGAACCGCGTGGTAAAAACAATATCGCGGTCGGAAAATTTCGCGGTGGTCTGGTTACCGCAAAACAATGCGATAACCTTCATTATTTCTTTTTCGTCGGTAAATTCTTCGGTAATTATCATTTTTCCGCTCTCGATACAATAACTTATATTATACCACTATCGTTTTTAATATCGGAAGGAAAAAGTTAAATCTAAAATAAAAACCCCTCGAAAGAGGGGTTTTTATTTATTCTGTGTTGAATTAGCTGTGTAAGATCGACTGTTTCATGTCGCGTCCGGCTTTGAAATAGGGAGATTTTCTTTCGGGAACATCGACCTGCTGACCGGTTTTCGGATTACGCGCGACACGAGCGCGGCGCTTTTTAATGCCGAAAGTTCCGAAGCCTCTCAACTCAATCCGATCCTCGTCGTCCAGCTTCTCAATCGATTCACGGAGTTTCTCTATGAATTTCGATACCACCAAGCTCACCTCACGACGGGACACACCGTATTCACGGATATCGTTATCTTCGAATACAATATCCACGATATCGGATTTTGTTAATTTGCTTCTCCCCATCTTACGCCTCCTGCTTGTTGTCTTTTGCTAAAAAGTTTTTATAATACAAAGCATTCATTTTCGATACAAGACGGGATGACTTGTTGCGCTTGAATACACCCTTTGTCCATGTCTGGTCTACTTTCGTCTGGTACTCGGTAAGTATAGCCAACGCTGCTTCTTTCGTTACATCTTTAGAATTCAAGACCTCTATGGTTTTCTTTCTTAAATTTTTGATATAACTCCTGACAACCCTGTTCCGAATTCTGCTCTTTTCCGACTGCCGCACTCTTTTCTTGGCGGATTTAATATTTGGCACTTCTTCCTCCTACGTGAATATGGATAAGTATAACTATTTTATTACATATTAAGAAATTAGTCAACTTTTATTTTATTCTTTTTACTTTTTTTACTGATTCGTCAACATATTCGGAACCGCCGACGGCTGATTCATGGTTCCCCCGATAGTCAGGAAATCAATAAACCCGTTCGCGTTCTCCCCGGAGATTTCCGCGCTCCCCGACCATGATATCCGAATACCGACAAACTGCTTCTTTTTCTTCAACTGCGACTCGTCGTTCTTTACCGTTATCGGTATTTTTATCGTCGCTTCCTTCCCCGGCGCGAGCGAACTGATATTCTGGTTCTTATCCTGAATATTTTCGATACTCAAAACGGGGAGCAGGTGAATATAAATATTATATACCGTAGTCGTCGATATATTCGCGATCCTGAAATCCAGCACGATCTTGTTCGAATCGGCGGCGTCATACTTTAAAAACGAATCGATGCGCAGCGGGGAGTTCTGGTTCAGCAGTTTGAACTCGTAGATGGCCTTACCCACCCCCAGCATCCATTCCGCCGGCGAGTAAGTCCCGCGGTTCCCGGACATCGCCTTAAACAGGTCGTTGATAAACAACCCCTGTACGTTCATATATTTCGACCCGTACTTCGCGATCTGGAGATTCGCGGTAATATAGTTCTCGATCGCGCTGATCTCGAAGCCCATCAGGTCGAGATTGCTGAAATTGATTTCGTAGGATATCATAATACGGTTAAAGTACTGGGTAATATCGCTGATATTCCTGAGCTTATCCAGCGTCGCGGCGATATCGCGGAAATTTACGTTGAAGTTCAGCACGATGAAGTCTACCCCGGAGTTGAACAGGACCTGGATGATTTCCGGGTTGTCCATAATCTCGTCCACATACGCATAGTAGAAAACCGGCTTGTTATGACCGGACTTGTTTATAATATCCTTGATATAGTCCGAAATGACATAATTTTTCCAATGCCAGAAGTTTTCCGCAAACCCCGGATCGGCCATCTTGTCCACGAAATATTTAAACTTGTAGACTTCCTGCATCGAATCCCAACTCGGCGGTACGGAGACATGGAACTCCTTCACAAACAGGTCGAACAGCTCGATGTCGTAGTTATGCGGGTTAAACATATGGGACAGTCCCACATATGCCACGCTGCCGTTATTCATAAACGACGAGAAGAGCGATATGAGCTGTTTCTTCCGGTTCTCATCGTTCAGCGATACGACGGAGTCCGATTTATTCTGCTTATTGTTCAGCAGATACCATGACGGCGTATAGCCGATACTTTCCAGATAGCTCCCTTCCAGTTTCAAGGCCTTGATCCACACCCCGAACTTGCCGCCCTTCTGCTTGATCTTATCCGCGAGCGAGAGACTCTCGCTGACCTTTTCGTTCATCCACGGGTTATCGAGCGACGTGCGTTCGTCATAGGTGGCGGTCACCCCGCCCAGCATAAAGATGCCGTCCGCCGATACGAAATCCACCCAACGGGGTATTTCATTCCAGTCGACCACCTTACCCTCGGGAGAAAGGATACTCCGCGGGGATACGAGGTCGATCGTATCGATGCCGATCACGGAAAGCCCCTTGGGGATACTGAACGACGGGGTCTTTTCTTCGATATAGAATTTATTATAGCATTCCAGCGGCGGGCGCGGGATATTCAGGAAACCCTTCGCCTTCATCAGGACGTTCCCCTTCATCGAGGTATCATTAGGATACCAGATACCCACCCATGCCTGCTGGTCGAAATTATAGACCAGCTTGATGGAGGTGCGTCCCTGTATGTCGCTTAACGGGATGCCGTTGTGATAAAACTCCACTTCCACCACAGCGTCGGAGGGAATCGTCTTATCGGACTTACCGATAATCCGCGCGTAGATCAGTATCCGTTCGTACGGGAAGTAGGTATCCTTACGCGAGTAGATTATAAAATCGTAATCGGGATCTTCCTTCAGCTTCAGGTTGTCGAGCTCCCCGCTTTTTAAATCGATCTCGATATATTTATTCAGGAATATTTTCCTGAAATCTTCGTAAAAGATATTTCCGAGGGCTAAAAATACGATGAGTACTCCCGCCAGCGCGAGAGTGATGATACGCAGGATTCGTGTCATTTTTTACCCCTTTCTTCGCCGGTCAGCCATTTGAACGGCAGATAGCAGAGCGCCCCGAACAGGATGCCTACTCCGCCCGCGATAAAGTATACGGTGGATACTTCCTCGGGAAAAAGTTTAAAAAAGAACAGTACGAGCAGCGCGGCGGTAACAAACGATACCAGGCTGTATACGATGAAAATTAGAAAGAAGTTATCTTTCATTACTGCACTTCCTCCGGCTAAAACGTGAAACTTAATTATAGCATGGAACTTATAAAAAATAAAATTTTCCCAAATTTATTATCCCATATATTTTTCAAAAGTCCCATTGACAATTAACCGTTTCTCATGTAGAATTAATCCGGTGGATTAAACACTTTATTTTTATAGGAGAGACATCATGGGAAAAGAAAAAGATACTAAGAAAGAAACTAAAAAGAAACCGGCAAAGTCGTTGAAGGAAAAACGCGCCGATAAACGCGCGAAGAAAGACGAAGATAAGTAACCGGTAGAAAACCGTTTTAACTTGCTCTATTTATCATCCATTACCGTGCGCTTCCGGCGATGGGATAGTGATTCCCTTATTTGTTTCGATTCCGGATTTCGGTAGAAAAACTCTGATTCCAGTGAATCTAACACTTTATGGGGTTTTGTCCCCCGGGAGTTGCATGATATTAAAGCAGTCTCCCTATCCTTTTAATTCGTTTGAAAAAATTAGTATATCAAGGAGAAATGATGAAAGCCGAGTTATCCCCGCGTGTCGCCGGATTTGAGAAATACGCCGTAGGTATCGTCGCGATACTAACCGGTGTTGTTCTGGCATATCTGGCAGTTTCAGGCCCGTTCTTCCTCAATATCATCCATTATAGGACGTCGCCCTCCGGTATCTTGCAGATACAGGGGCAGGATATCATCAACCTTTTCCTGATGGCTCCGCTTTTATTCGCCGCCGGCGTGACCCACCTCCTGAATAAAAAAATATCCGTCTATCTGCTGATACTCACCCCGGTATACCTGATCTATTACGCGCTCAGCATGGGGATGGGCATCGAATGGGGGATGCCCGCTTACACGGGAAACTGCGAACAATACACGTTCTACTTCATGTTCCTCGTGATCGCCGGACTGCTGATCCTGCTCAAATCGGTCTCGCTATTCCCCAAGGACAAGGAAATCTCCCTGAAGAGAATCCCCCTTATCGTCTATTCCGCCCTGTTCGTCATTTTTATCTGCATGTTCGCGTCGATGTGGGTGAAGGATATATTCGAGGTGCTCGATAAGGGCGGCTCGGCGGCGTACACCCCTGCTCCCGCATTGTTCTGGACAATCCGATACCTCGATCTGGGGATATCCATCCCGCTGGGATTCCTGAGCGTGTATTTCCTGTGGACGCGTCCGTCGTCGACGATGTCGATACAGTTCCTGTTCTACGGGTTTTTTATGACCACGCTGACGGCGGTATGCTCGATGTCGGTCGTGATGTATCTGAAAAACGCCCCCGATTTCACCGTATCCGGGATGGCGCTGTTTTTCTCGCTCGCGGTAATCGTCTATCTGGGATTTATATACATCCTGTCCGCGCTACGGAAAGGTAAAACGGCCACGGCCGTGAGTATAGAAAAAAATACTGGCGTTCATCGATTATAGTAGCAAGTTGAAAAGCAAATTGATTTGAGCAGAGATACAGAAAAACTTACTACCCAACGATTTGATAAATTCCATAAAACTTATTATTCTTTCTTATTGTATAATTTATGGTTTTTATACACATTGGAGATAAATGTGAAAACATATCAATCAGACGAAGTATTTATTCCGGGCGGAAACCCTACACTAACTTATATATCTCGAGCTGAATTAGGATTAGAGAATAAGCTAGTAAGGTATCAAAAAATTTCAAATAAATTTATCTCTATCACTGGAGCAACTAAATGCGGGAAAACAGTTTTAGTTAATAAACATTTTCCACGTGATAAGGCTCTCTGGTTTGATGGTGGTGCGTATAATATTGAAGAAAGTTTTTGGGCAGATATATGTGTACAATTAGAAGCATATACTTCTAAATCAGTATCATCATCAAGCACATTTAATATTGGTGGAGAAATAGGGGCAGAAAACCAAGCAGGTTTTTTTAGTTGGCTCGTCAAATTTTTCTTGAAGATCAAGTCTTTTTTTTCAAAAACAAAGTCTATTTCACAATCAATTTCTTTACCTTTAAAAAATGTTGCATTATTAAATCTTAGGAAAAACAAAATTCCATTGGTGATAGACGATTTTCATTATATAAAATTAGAAGACCAAAAAAGCATTTTAAGAGCTCTGAAACCTTTAGTTTTTAGTGGTTTGCCTATTATATTAATTTCTATTCCTCATAGGAAATTCGATGTATTAAAAGCAGAAAGAGAATTATCAGGTAGAAGCGAAATAATTGAGGTTCCTTCATGGGGTAAAGATGAATTATTACAAATTGCAACCATCGGTTTTCCTTTACTAAATATAGAAATCAAAGATAAAGAATTGTCCAATCTTGTTAAAGAAGCTTTAGGTAGTCCTCACTTAATGCAAGAATTATGTTCTGAAATTTGCTATGCTAATGAAATTCCTCAGACTCTTTCAAGAAAAACGATTATAGAGATTTCAAACATCGAAAATATATTTCAGCAAGTTGCAGAAAAAACAAGTCGTCCTGTTTTTGAGAAATTAAAAAACGGACCAAGATCACGAACACATAGAATCTCACGCCTTCTAAAAAGTGGGGTCGATACTGATATCTATGGAGTGATTCTTGCTGCATTATCAAATTTGAAGCCAGGAATCATTACATTGAATTATGAAACAATTCGTGATTCACTTCGAGAAGTAATTGATTTAGTCCCTCAGGCACAGGAAACATCAAGAGTACTTGAGCAAATGTCGAAAATATCCTTTGATGCAAATTCATCAACACCAGTGTTAGAATGGGAAAAGGAGGAAGGGTTATTACATATAACAGATCCTTTCTTTTCTTTTTTCCTAAAATGGGGTAAAATGATTTTTTAATTATGAAAAAATCCGTATATATCGCCACACTCGGCTGCAAGCTCAACCGTTTCGAATCCGACGCCCTCTCGGAAAATCTCCGCGCGTCCGGGTTCGATATCGCGCGGAAGCTCGAGGACGCGGACACGGTCGTCGTCAACACCTGCACGGTCACCAATCAGGCCGACGCCCGTTCGCGGGGGATACTCCGCAAGGCGAAACGGATGGGCAAGTTTACGGTAGCGACCGGATGCTACGCGACCGCCGATTACGACGAGCTCTCGCACGCCGGTTTCGCCGACCTCGTGCTCGGCAATACGAACAAGTTCCGTCTCGCGGAGTTCCTCGGGAGCGCGGCGGCGGAGCCGATGGACGCGGATTTCCCGCGGATCACGAGCTTCGAACGCACCCGCGCGTATATCAAGATACAGGACGGATGCGGGAAATTTTGCAGCTACTGCCGTATCCCCTACGCGCGCGGGAAAAGCCGCAGTCTCGCACCGGAACGGATACTCGCCGCCGCGCGGGGGCTGATCGCCAACGGGTACAGGGAGATCGTGCTGACCGGCGTGAATATCAGCGACTACCGTTATGAAGAAATACGTCTCGCGCGGCTCACCGGGAGTCTCCTCGATCTCGACGGGGATTTCCGCCTGCGGCTGTCGTCGCTCCAGCCCGACGAGTTCGAACCGGAACTGATCGAATACCTCGGCCATCCCCGTTTCGCCGGGCACTTCCATATCTCGCTCCAGAGCGGGAGCGCGGGGGTGCTCGAACGGATGAACCGTCATTATATGCCGGAGTACTTTCACCGCCTGACCGCGCGTATCCGTGATAAAATGCCCGATTGCGGGCTGACCACCGATATTATAGTAGGATTCCCCGGCGAGACCGACGCGGAGTTTGAGGAAACCGTCGCGCTCACACAGGCGGCGGGGTTCACGCGCGCGCACCTGTTCCCCTACTCGCCCCGGAAGGGCACGCGCGCCGCGCGGATGACGGACGTGCACGGCGATATCAAGTCCGGGCGGGAAGCCCGCCTGCGGGAGATTTACCTCGAGACGGCGAAGGATTTTATCGCGCGCCATATTATCGGGAAACCCCAGCGGGTGCTGGCGGAAAGTATTACTAACGGCGCCGCGAACGGGTACACGTCGAACTATCTGCGGATATTTTTTCCCGCGAACGGGCATGGGACGAACAGCTTCGTGAACGTCGTCCCGGATAGGGTAGAAGTAGCCAAAGACTGGTCGGTGGACTTATACGGGACTGCCTCCGACTAGGGCATCGGAACGGGTTTCAGCAGTACCGCTTCTTTATCTATCAGCACTATTTCGTTCTTCCCGTCGTGATTGAAATCCTGGATTACCACCTTCGCGTTATGCACGGTTACCGGCAGTTTGAATGTTTCGGACTTATTGAGCGCCGGATAGAATATGGTCATCATCACATCGTTCGTCGGGTTATACCCGAAATAAACCCCGTCCCAGTTCTTATCGTTGTCCACATCGAACAGTACGTCGTCGAGATAACAACTGAACGGGAGCTTGAGCATCGCGATCTGGTTGCTGATATTGGTGGAGATGTAGCCTTTGACGCCGGGCTCTTTACTAAAGTTCGTGGAGACATAGTAAGAATTGGTCGGGGTAATCAGGAGCGCGACCGGCGACATGAAGTAACGTTTGGGGAAATAGTAGAAATCGAGAAACTCGTCTTCCCAGCGGATATTGGTAATAATAACATTCCCCATCGTCAGGAGCATCCCGGAATTGTTGCCGAAATCGATGGTCCGTTCATTGGTCGCCCAGAATATATTTTTCGCGATGCCGACCTTCGTCTCCTTTAACGGGATTTTCAGATCGGCGCTTTGAACGCGTTCGATCAGATAGGTGGCGTTGGGACTATAGTAATGGATATTATTGGCGGTATCGTACTCCGGCGGGAGGCCGAACGAGTACTCCATCGTCTCCATTCCGACGAGCTTATTATAATGGGTATAGTTGAGATATGCCAGCGACGTATAAGGGGCGGTCTTGAGGGAAAGGAGGTATTCGAACGCGGCGTCCGCGAATACCTGCGCCCGCTGTTTTTCGCCGAGACTGAGATAGAGATCGACTAGATTGTAACGGGTGTAAAACCAGCCCGGATCGGCCTTCCACGCCTTCTCGTAGTACTCCATCGACTTCCGCATATCCCCGGTCTTTTCGGCGATCATCGCTTTCATGCACTCGATTTCCGCCGACGGGATAAACACCTCGGCGGGATTGATCTTCTCGGCGTATTTCATCGCCTTGTCGTATTCCTTCGTGTGGTTGATGAACAGCAGCGTCTTATAATAGTAGGTTTCCGAGTCGGGCTTGCCGGTCATAATGGACTGGTTGATATATTTATTCGCCTGCTGCATATTCCCGAGCTTGAAGTAACATACCCCGGTACGCTGGAGAAGGTAGGCGCTTTGGTCGGGGACTGTCTTCATCAGCGCTAGATATCCGGCGATAGCGGCGGTCAGACTCTTCGGTTTATCGATCGATATCATGCTGAACTCGTTGGACAGCGCGGCGAAGTAATCGTGATTTTTCACCGTATAGGGAATCTTCTTATACTTGATCTGGTTGATCCTGAAATACTGGCAGTTCAGGTTGAGGCTGTTCTGCGCCGCGAACGAGGAGTCCTTCTGGAGCTTTTTCTCGAGCGCGTCGAATTTCTCATCGATCAACTGATGCCCGTTCGGGAGAACCCCCATCTTGACGTCGGGTTTTCCGCCGCCGCAGGATACCAGCAATATAAACGGTAAAACAATCAAGATTCTTTTCATGCGCCTATCCAAAAATGTTTTCATTATTATAGAGGATAAGCGATAAATATTCAATCTTACGGCGGGATTGAAAACCCGGACGCAGGGTAATACTTGATTTTTAAGGGATTTCCCGGTAAAATATACCCGATTTTCACAAGTGTCGTTAATAAAGGAGGTTGTTTTATGAGAAAATTTTTAGGGGTTTTAGCAATCGCATTCATTTCAGCGGGGATATCGTACGGGGCGCCTACTTATACCGGGGCAGAGGGTTATATCACCATGCCCAGGGTGGGCGTCGCGGACGCGGGGCGTTTCGGCCTGACCATTAAATACACATTCAACGGGCTGATTACCCCGGCGATCAACATCGTCCCGTTTAACGGGTTCGAGATCGGCGCGGGATGGGATATTTCCGGCAATAACGGGGTTATGAACCCGTTAATGGGGAACGTCAAGATTCAGTTCGTAAAGGAAGCGGCGATCGGTTTTATGATGGAAATCCCCACCGCGAATTATCACGCGTTCCACGGGACTATTTATCTGGCGTGGGAGCAGTTGTTCTCCGCGTCAGGCGTATCCGACGACTCCGCCACATTCGCGGTCGGTTATACGTTCGACAGGGGCTCGGATATCAACGTGTTCATCGGTATCCAGAAATCGCTGTTTATCCCTCAGTTATATATCGTAGCGGACTTCTCGAACTTCCCCTACCGTTTCGGCGGATGGCTTCCGTACCAGAGCGACGGCCGGGGCGTGCTGAACCTCGGTCTCCGCATCGTTCCGCTCAAATGGATATCGTTCGATATAGCGGGTCTCGACCTGTTCGACGGCAACCGCAGTTGGATGATCGGCGCGAACCTGTACGTTTCGTTATGGGGCGGCGGCAGTAAATAATAGAAATATTCACAAGGGCGCGGGAAATCCGCGTCCTTTTTTCATCAGGATTGTTTTATAAGATTCCGTCACTGCGAGCCTGCCTTCTACCGAAGCAGCGAAGCAGTCAATATTAAAACATGAAACAGATTGCTTCACCCCGCAAACAAGAAAATTTAACACGCGGGGTTCGCAATGACGTAAGTTTTTTTCGACAATTAAGCGCGGGAAATCCGCGTCCTTTTTTGATTCTCCCGCCGTTTCACGGTATACTATTCCCTTAATATTCACGGGACGGATTATGAAACGATTGACGCTCATTCTCATCCTGCTGACCGGGATGGTTACGTTATCCTCCGCCGCGACCGTATTCTGCGGCGCCGAGGGATATATCGCGGTACCGCGCGCCAAGGCCGCACGTGACGGACGGTTGTGCGTGGGGCTAAAATACTCCACCCCGTCGATTTTTACCGCCGCGCTCAACTTCGTTCCCCTGCCCGGCCTCGAGCTGGGTTTCGGGCTGGATATCGGCGATAATCTGGTGAATCCCCCGCTTGTCAGCGTGAAATACCAGTTATTCTCGCTGGGATTCGGGATGATCGCGGAGTTCGCCGCCGCCTCCGGGCAGAAGGATTTTTATACGTTCTATTTCGCGTGGCAGGAAGATATCATCGGGTTCAATACCACCATCGGGATCGGGTATACCCTCTTTACCCCCGGCATCGTCAGGTTTTTCATCGGCTTCCAGAAGGAGATATTTCCGAAGGTGCACCTTATCTGCGATTTCGCGAACTTCGCGTACCGCCTGAACGAGACCTCAGATTTTTCTCCCTCCGCCCTCACTCATAACGGGATAGTCAATCTCGGCCTCCGGTTTATCGTCACCCCGTTTCTGTCGTTCGATATAGCCGGGATGGATCTGATGGACCCGGAGCGGTATTTTTCGCTGACCGTCACCGGATACTTCAACCTGTGGCAGGAGGGAAACACTTATCCCGCGCCCACGGCGGCCACCAATAAAAACGGAAAGTGATGATCACCCCGTCATTCCGGGTGTGTCGAGGAAAAAGCGGATAACTCAATTACTTGCAAGGATGCCGAATATAGTGTAAAATATTCCTGTTCAACGGGGCTGTAGCGCAGTTGGGAGCGCGTTTGAATGGCATTCAAAAGGTCGTGGGTTCGATTCCCATCAGCTCCAAAAAAGGCCGCTCGATAGCGGCCTTTCCTTTTTTAAAAATATTTGTTATATTTATATCGATATAGTATAATATAGAGATTTGAATGATGTAACCGCTTACATATTTTTTGCATTATGCTGATGCACTCCGCTTGTGCATTTTGAAATGTTTTTATTCATATCAGCACAATATACTGAGTATTCAAGTTTTATAATTATTAATCCGATAAGGAGTTAAAATATTTCTGTTTTTATGGCACGATTATTGCATTAAAACTTGCACACTGGTGAGATTGCACTCATCATTCTGAAGTTGCACTTTTTTTTACTTTTTTCGCGTCTTTCTATAGTTGGGATCGGGGGAGTTTCAACGGAGTTATTATGAAAGGACTACTGCTGACTGTCGACCAAAACCGTGTCATCCTTCAAATTCATCCGCTATTACGCCGTTATGTAGGCAGGGATGAAACTGTGGGCGTTTTGGCCGAGACTATTTTTTCATTCTACCCTGAATTCGGTTTTATACTCGAAGTCATTAAGGATATGGAAAACTCCGGCGTAAAACGGAAGAGTATCCACGTACCCATCCGTTATCATTCCATCGAGCTGGCGCGGATAAAATTCGATAAAGATATGGATATCGATGTGATCAAGTCCGAGGTCTCCGATACGGAAACGATGTACTATTTCTATACCCCGAATATCGAGCATTTCGAGGAATTTTACATCCTCCTGCGCGAAAAAGAACGTCTCTATACCAATTCCGTCGGTATCCTCAAAGATATATCCATGGAGGTGCTCAACGAGCCCTCCTCGAAGATCGCGGCGCGTAAAAGTATCGATATGGTATGCCGCCTCTTCAAGGCCGATACCGCGATTATCCGTCTCTACAAAAATAACCGCGTCCTCGAAAAATATGTCTCCTCCGGTATCGACGGCGAGTATATCGGGAAACATGTGGACATCGATCCGCGCGATATCCCCGCTTATATGACCGCCATCGAGGAACGCAGACCCGTGTTCGACGAAAACCCCGAAAAGGGTTTGGGTATTCTTTATAAAGATTTGTCGCTCGAGCATACGGTCAATCTTCTGGTCGCGCTCCCTATTATCAGCAACAACCGGGTCGTCGGTATTCTCGCCCTGACCTTCAGCGAACCGAACGAACTCCTGCTTGAAAGCGCGGATATTCTGGAAAATGTCGTCAATGAACTGAAATTCCTGCTGGAAAAAAGCGACTACTTCCTCGAACTCCTCGATACTACCGAACGGCTGAAAAATCTCAATATCGCCATAGTAACTTCGCTCTCCAACGCTATCGAAACGCGCGACCCGTACACTAAAGGACATTCCGAACGTGTCGCGGCATATGCGGTGGAGATGGCGCGCAATCTCGGATGGGACGACTACGAATTGGAAAAGCTCCGGGTCGCCGGGGTATTGCACGACATCGGAAAAGTGGGTATCCCCGACGCGGTACTGCTCAAGCCCGCCAACCTGAGCGCCCACGAGCGGGAGATTATGAACCTGCATCCCGAACTCAGCGCGGCCATCGTATCGGAGATCGATAACTTCGCCGAACTCGTCCCGTGGGTTCGCTTCCATCACGAGAATTTCGACGGCACCGGTTATCCATACGGCCTCAAGGGCAACGAAATCCCGTTGGGCGCGAGGATTCTCGCGGTCGCGGACGGTTTCGACGCGATGACGTCGGACAGGCCTTACCGTACCGCGCTCGGCTTCGATCAGGCGCGGGATATTCTGACCGAATGCTCCGGCACGCAATGGGACCCGGAAATCGTTAAAATCGCGCTGGACAATCTCGACGTCATTTTCCAGAACACCCCCTCGTTCTACCATATCCCGGAGATACTCGACGAATTCCGCCGCCGTATCTTCAATATGAACCTGATGGACGGGCTCTATCTTTACGAGTATATTCATGACGAGGCGGTGCAGTATATCCAGGAGAAAAAACCGTTCTCGACGGCTGTGATCTCCCTCAAAGACCATATCGCCCCGTTCAATGCGACCGAGAAGAAACGCGCCGTATTCAACCTGATCGATTCGATAAAAAAGAATATCCACTACCCGATTCTGGTATCCCGTTATAACTACTACGAACTGGTTCTGATGGCTCCGATGGTCAATAAGCAGTTCATGCGTAAAATTCTCAACAAGGTGCTGGTGGAGTTTTTCCAGAAAACCAATCTCTTTTATTCTTCGAACGTGCTGAGCTATCCCGAGGATTCTTTCGATATCGACCATCTCCTCGAGCGTCTGCTGAACGAGAAGAAACAGACCGATTTTATGAACTAATCATAGTTTCCTGAAATCACTTCCCCGTTTCTTGCGCCTTTCCCCGCAAGGTTTTAAAATAATACCCTGATGCGCTTTTTGAGAAACTGTTTTTGTCATTCAACCAGGAGACATGCGCGATGAAGAAAATATTATGGCTATCCCGCAGGGATATCAAGCATCCCGCGTCCGGCGGCGCTGAAGTATTCTGCGATAAGGTAATGACGGGAATGGTAAAAAAGGGATACGAAATTACCTTATTCTGCGCGTCATTCCCCGGCGCGTCCCCGGAGGATACGATCAACGGATACCGCGTCGTCAGGAGCGGCGGATCGTTCTCGGTATTCCTCAAGGGCAACCGTTTCACGAAACAGCACCGTGCCGGGTACGACGCGATAATCGACGAGGTGAACACTATCCCCTTCTTTACGCATAGATTCCGGGACGCCCGCAGAAAAACGTTTGCGCTCGTCCACCAGCTCGCGCGCGAAATATGGTTTTATCAGATGCCGTTTCCTGTTTCCCTTGCGGGATATATTGCCGAGCCGTTCCTGCTCCGTCCCTATCGGAAGATTAATGCCGTGATCACTGTATCCGAATCGACCCGGCACGGCCTGACCGCTATGGGTTTGAAGAACGATATTTTTATCATCCGCGAGCCGCTCAATCTGCCCCTCATCCCGTTCGAACGTACTCAGGATAAGTTTTCCGCGCTCACGCTGGTCTATCTCGGACGGATTATGCCGTCGAAACGCGTGGAGGAAATTATTAAAACACTTGCCGTTCTAACGCCGGAAGAACCGAACGCCCGCCTGATTATCATGGGCGGCGGCGAGAAAAAATATACGGCCCGCCTGAAAAAATTGGCGGACAAACTGGGGATTTCCGCGAATATCGAATTCACGGGGTTTGTCACGGACGAGCAAAAAAGTACAAACCTGCGCCGAAGCCATTTCCTGATGATGACCTCGACACGCGAAGGATGGGGGATGGTCGTGAACGAGGCGAACGCGCAGGGGACTCCCGCGGTGGTCTACGACGCGCCCGGCCTGCGCGACTCGGTGAAGGACGGCGTGAACGGGATAATCTGCCGGGATAACACGCCCGCGCAAGCCGCCGCACGCATGATCGAAATATACCGTAACCGGGAATCATATACCGCGATGGTGAAAAACTCCCTTGCGGACGCCGCGACATTTTCACCGCAGAAGACGGTGGACGAGTTCGAAAACGTCCTGATCCGGCGGATGGGGTGGTAGACGGATATTTTCCCCGGGGTGAAATAAACGCCGGTCGAATACGTCAACATCAATAGATAAAGTTTTCCTACGAGTTCGCTTCGGTTGATAAAATCCGAATTATTGCTAATTTTCATTACAGGGTATACACTTTTCTTTATGGGGAGTTCTAATAACTCTCCAAATGTCCCTGTTCTTTCTTTCTGTGAACCCAGAAAGAGGAGAAAGTAAGGATGATTTTTCGCAGTTTCTTAAAACTGCTATGAGTTTTTAGAAGTGCCCTTATACTATTAGGAGTGAATGTGAAAGATTTAACGGAAGGCAATGAACTTAAGGTTATCATTTTATTCGCGATACCGATGCTGATCGGTAATGTATTCCAGCAGTTATACAATACGGTCGATGCGATAATAGTCGGGAACATCGTCGGAAAAGTCGCGCTCGCCGCGGTCGGCGCGAGTTTCCCTTTGATATTTCTAATGGTCTCCCTGATTATGGGGTTGGGCATAGGCGCGTCGGTAATGATTTCCCAGTTTTACGGCGCGAAACAGATGGACAAGCTGAAAGCCACCATCGAGACTTTTTATTTCTTTCTCGCGATAGGCTGCGTCATTGTCACAGCCGCGGGAATCATTTTCGCCGAGCCTATCCTGAACCTGATGAATACCCCCCCGGAAATGCTTCAGCCGGCAAAATCCTATATGATCATCTTTTTCAGCGGCATGATTTTCCTGTTCGGGTTTAACGGTATCAGCGCGATTCTCCGGGGATTAGGCGATTCGAAAACACCGCTCTACTTTTTAATCGTGTCCACCCTGATTAATATCGGCCTCGATCTGTTATTTGTCGCGGTATTCAGATGGGGTATCGAGGGCGCGGCCTACGCGACGGTTATCGCGCAGGCGGTGACATTTGTCGGGGGAATGATCGTGCTCCAGAAAAATCATCCCATCCTGAAAACCGATCTCAGAAAGATAAAATTCGTGCCGGAATTATTTCTGAAAATGACCCGGATCGGCCTGCCTACGGGAATCCAGCAAATGCTGGTGGCGGCGAGCTTAATGGCGATGACCGGTATCGTGATGAGCTTCGGTACGGACGTGCAGGCGGGTTTCACATCGGCGGGAAGAGTCGTTTCGTTCGCGATGATGCCGATTATGAGCTTCTCGATGGCGTTATCGTCATTCGCCGGCCAGAATATCGGCGCCGGTAAGCACGAACGGGTCACCCGCGGTTTCCGTATGACCCTGCTCTTTAATATCGCGTTCGCGGTCATTATGGGAGTCGTTTTCATCCTATTCGGGAAATACCTCATCCAGTTATTTAACCAGGACCCGAACGTTCTTTACCATGGCGGCGAGTACCTGAAAATCGTCGGGTATTTCTACTGGTTCGTCGCGGTCATGTTTATTGTCGGGGGCGTGATGCGCGGCGCCGGGGATACATTTGTCCCGATGCTGATTTCCCTCCTTGCGCTGTGGTTATTCCGTATCCCGCTCGCGCACTGGCTTTCCTCGATGTTAGGCCCCGACGGTATCTGGTGGTCTATCCCGCTGGGATGGGGATTCGGCGCGCCCGCGTCGCTGATCTATTACCTGACCGGACGATGGAAGAAGATGTCGGTTGTTCACCCGAAGGGGGATATGGAAATCCCCATTCCCCCGATAGCCGAGGGAGCGCCGGATATCGACCGTTAACCCGGATAGTAATATCAACGCTTTGGAATTACTTCACACATACAGGAATTTAAGGAGACCCGGTATGACCGAAATCGAAGTCGTTTTCACCTACTCTAAGCAGGAATTTATCCGCGCGATGCGGAGATATTTAAGGACCCGGTTACGATTCGTACCGTTCTCGATTATCGGGGCGGTACTGTTGGCGGCCAGCATCGTTTTTTTATTGACGGACGGGCCGACTATCTATAGCCTGACGTTAATGATACTATCTTCCATCCTTATACTCATCCTGTTATTAGGGATTTTTTATATGCCGGTAGTCGCCTACAACAGCCAGTCGAAATATAAGGACGAGTACCGTTTGAAATTCACTCCCGGTCATATCTATTTTAAGACCGCTGCGATCGATTCGACGATCGGTTGGGAGTTCTACGGCAGCTCATGGGAAACGGACGAGTTTTATTATCTGTTCAATACCCGGCGGAGCGTATCCATTATCCCGAAACGCGCCTTTAAGAGCGATTCCGACCTGTCGGGATTTGCCCGCCTGCTCTCCGAAAAATTCGGCGGCAATGCCGTACAGAAATAACCTCCACACCCCCGCGCCAAATCCTCTTGATACCCTTTCAAGTAATTACCCTCTATTGTAACGCAATATTTTGCGTTTTTATCTCCCATGCGCTAACATATCCGTTCCCGGAGGACGCCCATGAAAGACCTGACGGTCGAAGTGAGCTTAATGGCGATGATCGGCATCGTAATGATCATCTGACACTAAAATATTGAAAGTAGACCGCATCGAGATGCTCATAAAATAGTCGAAAAATATGAAAAAATGGACATTTTTCTTTTCAAGTAGTAGAATAGTAAAAAATCATCCGCAGGAGTAGATATGAAGAAAAATATTTTTTATATTATAGTCCTATTTACTTTATTGCTGTTTATCCCGTTATTCGCTAAAAAAGCTGAGGTCAATTGCGGCGGGTACTATTATAATTCCGGTATCGGCAAGATATACTACATGTATGGCGATAAAGTCAATGTACGTCAGGAACCTTCGACGAACGGCAAGAAAATCGGACAGCTTTCTATCGGGGCCGCCGTGAAAATACTTGAAAAAACCGATCAGATTTGGGAAATGAATGGACATGAGGAAGAATGGTATAAAGTGGAATATGCCGATGCCGGCGGAAAACTTAAAGAAGGTTATGTCTGGGGCGGAATGATCGCGAAGGCAAGCTGGGTTTGGATAGAAACAGAAAATTTAATCCCAAAGCAGACCATGATTCTCATGGGCGTATCCAAATCGGGCGGAGTACCCTCGTTAAAGTTTCGGGTTCTGCAAAACTACAGGCTTATCTCGGAGTCGGAGGAAATTGTGCCCCCGGGAAACCAATATTTCGGCAGTATGCCGCAAAACTTCGGTTTGACTGCGGGAATATATACGGATATCGGGTTTAAACACCCCGCCGATATTATCTATATCGGATTCTATATGGATGGAGGGGAGTGCAATAGAAATCAAATTTATTATATGTTCTACGATGGGAAAAAGGTTTACTACGGATTGCAGGCGGAATCCACGGCCGGCGAGGGCGGCGGAACCAGCCTTTCCATCGATCTGCCGAAAGCCGGGGCGAACAGCGATATATTCACTTTAGTATACGGCGACTATTGCGAACCCTACGGCGATGAAGAGTTCGATCCAAAAATACATAAAACCGAGTATACGAAAATCAAGTATCAATGGACGGGAAAATCCGTGATCCAGCTCGATCATAAAGACGAATAGTCAGTATCTTTTTTCAGGGTGTACGTTTAGCGGTTATAAAAACTACCCCAATGGTATGTTATAAGATATATGCATTCAGCTTTTCTTTATATCATTTTATCTATTCCTATATGCGTATTTACTGTGTATCTTATCAACTGTCTTCCCTATTACCGTAGTGCATTTTATTTTGCGTTTTTATCCCCCATACGCTAACATATCCGTTCCCGGAGGACGCCCATGAAAGACCTGACGGTCGGGAACGAATTCAAGGTTATTTTCCTGTTCGCGATACCGATGCTGATCGGTAACCTGTTCCAGCAATTATATAACACGGTGGACAGTATTATTGTCGGGAACTACCTCGGCAAGGTCGCGCTCGGCGCGGTCGGCGCGAGCTTCCCGGTGGTGTTCTTCATGCTGTCGTTCGTCACCGGCATCGGTAACGGCGCGTCCGTCATGGTCTCGCAGTACTACGGAGCGAAACAGCTGCATAAGCTGAAGGAGACGGTCGAGACGTTCTATTTTCTCCTCGCGGCGGTCAGTATCCTTGTCACAGCCGCGGGAATCCTATCGGCCGGGAGTATCCTGACGCTGATGAACACTCCCGCCGAGATGTACGCGGACGCGAAGTCGTATATGACCATCTTTATCGCGGGCATCGTCTTCCTCTTCGGATTTAACGGGTTCACGTCTATCCTGAGCGGGCTGGGAGATTCGAAAACGCCGCTGTATTTCCTTTCTATCGCGACTGTCATTAATATCCTTCTCGACCTGCTGTTCGTCCCGGTGCTGAAGATGGGCGTCAACGGCGCGGCGTATGCCACCGTAATATCGGAGGCGCTGACGTTCTTCGGCGGGTTGGTCTACCTCCAGAAGAAACATCCGCTCCTCCGAATCAATATCCGCACGATGCGTTTCGATCCTAAAATCTGCGGGCAAATCCTGCGAATCGGATTCCCCACCGGAGTCCAGCAGATGCTGATCGCCCTCAGCGTGATGAGCCTGATGGGGGTGGTGATGAGTTTCGGTACCGATGTGCAGACCGGATTCACGTCGGCGGGAAGAATCGACTCGTTAGCGTTCATGCCGGTCATCAGCTTCTCGATCGCGCTGTCGTCGTTCGCGGGGCAGAATATCGGCGCGGGACGGATGGACCGCGCGATACGCGGCTTCAGGATGACCCTCCTGTTCTGCATCGGGTTCGCCATGCTGATCGGGACGGTGTTCGTCCTGTTCGGCCCCGCGCTGGTCAGCATGTTCAACCAGGAGCCGAACGTGATCTACCACGGCGCGCAGATGCTCAAGACCGCCGGGCCCTTCTACTGGGTTGTGACTATTATGCTATTAGTGAATGCGGTCATGCGCGGGGCGGGCGCGACGATGGTGCCGATGTTCATCAGTTTGGTCGCGCTGTGGCTATTCCGCGTCCCGTTCGCGATGTGGCTCTCGTCGCTAATGGGTTCCGACGGTATCTGGTGGGCGTTCCCGCTGGGATGGTCGTTCGGCTCGGTCGCTAGTTTGATTTATTACCTGACGGGGCTATGGAAAAAGAAGCCGTTGACGGCGCCGGAGTTCCCTATCCCGCCGTATCCGGGGACTATCCCCGAGAACTCGTCGGATATGGACTAGGTACGCGATAGGCAGGATATTAAAAAAGATATATATTAGAAGCGGATGCGTATTATTCTAGCTATTCCTGCTATCCGAATGGGTTTCCTCGATAGGAACCGCAACCTCGGCACGGGCAGGTTTATTCTTCTTCCCGATACTCATCCTGATAATATTAAACGCCGCTACCGCGGCGAGAAACAAGATTCTGAACAACGGGGTGACAGGCAGAAAAACCGCAGCCAGCAGAATCGCAACTCCGATTATCCCGTGAACGAGCCAATTTTTCCAATCCTTCAAATATGCGGTAATCCCGTTGAGAAATTTTTCCATAGCTGCCCTCCTAACCCGGCGCATCTATGATAATATACTCACATTTCGGGGATTCGAAAAGAATATCTTTCCGGCTTGCATCTTCATTCTACCTTGGATATAATATCCCATCCAACTGAGGAGTTCGTCATGCGAATCCTTTCCTATGAGATCAGGTACGGCGCGAATGGAGCGGCTAAACGTACTCACGCGCCGCTCGACCTGACCGCGAAAGAGACCTTTCAGACCCTCGGCGGCGGTCTCGGACTCGCCACACGCGTTACAGGGATACCCGGCGGGATACGTTTTACGTTAACCCTGCGCGCCGATACCCCCATACCTCTCCATCAGTTCGGTATCACGCTGGAACATCATTTTTCCCCCGACGATAAAATATTCCTGAACGGTTACCAGTCATGGAGCCTGTCCCGCGAGGTCGGGGCGTTCGAACGCGCGGGGGGTCTAAATCCCCTGTTCGCGCCCTTCACCCGCCTGTTCCGGTTGAAGTACTACGGGGATTATTTTTTCGCGAAGTATAAAAACGGGCGCGGGCAATTTCACAGCTATACCTACACCTATATCCGCACCCCCGGCGGGGCGGTCTCGCTTGCGGGATCGCTGTCCGAGCGCGCGGGTTATACCGTCTTCCGTTTCGATACCCGGCGCGGCCGCCTTGAGATCGTCAAGGACTGCGAGGGAATGACGCTCGAGGGCGAAACCGTCCTTGTGGACATCGTCCTTCTCGACGGGACTCTCCCCGAGATGTTCGACCGCTATTTCAATATGACCAAGCCCCATCGCGACATGCCCCCCGCGCAGACCGGGTGGACAAGCTGGTACTACCATTACGAGAAGATCGATGAGAAGATCATCCTCGACAACCTGCGGGAGTTCGCCAGGCGGAACGCCCCTATCGACATCTTCCAGATCGACGACGGGTACCAGAAGGCGGTCGGGGACTGGCTCGAGACGAACGAAAAATTCCCGCGCGGGATGAAGCCTATTGCCGACGAGATCCGCAAGGCGGGATACCGTGCCGGCCTCTGGCTCGCGCCGTTTATCGCGGAGGAAAAGTCTTCCATCGTGCGGGATCACCCCGATTGGCTGAAAACCGATACGCGCGGGGAACGCATCCTCGCGGGGTATAACCCGTTCAACTGGAGCGGGAATTTCTACGCCCTCGACCTGTGCAATCCCGACGTGCGGGAATACCTTCGCGGCGTATTCGACACGGTGCTCTATAAGTGGGGCTTCGGAATGGTGAAGCTCGACTTCCTGTACGCCGCCGCCCTTTCCCCGTCATGCGGGCGTTCGCGGGGGCAATTGATGACCGAGTGCATGGAGTTTATCCGCGAATGCGCGGGCGAAAGCTGGGTGCTCGGCTGCGGGATGCCCCTCGGCCCGGGGTTCGGGCAGGTGGATTTCTGCCGTATCGGGAGCGACGTCGCGTTGTCATGGCAGGGCGAGCATTATAAATTCCTCGGCGTCCAGACGAAAATCACCCTTGAACACTTCCGTTTCCGCGAACGGGTATCCATCTACAACTCCCTGATAAGCACTATCGGGCGGCAGGCTCTCAACGGGCGGGCGTTTATGAACGACCCCGACGTGTTTATTTTACGGACACCGTACCAATGGCTCACGCCGGAGGAGAAAAAAACTCTCTACCTGCTGAACCAGATATTCGGCGGGCTCGTGTTCACTTCGGACAATATCGGGGAGTACGACGCGGAACAGCTCGCGCTGTATATGCGGCAGTTCCCGTTCCGCGAGAAGCAGATCGATTCTTGCGTGATGGACGGCGGGCTGCTGCGGGCGGAGTTCCGTATCGGGAAGCTCGAGTACACTGTTGCGTCGAATATGGGGGATACCCCATGCGGCGCGGCGCTCGACGGGCATTACGCCGGGGGCGCGGAGCTCTATGACAACCCCGTATTCATACTCGCCCCGCACGAGACACGGGTATTCCTGCGGATACCGCGCGGGGACTACGCGGTGATCGGAAGCGACTGCCACATCTTCCCCGGCAGCGAGATCGAGAGCGTGCAGGTGACACCGCGCGGTGTGACACTCCGGCGCACCCCGCTCAATACGTCGAACGGCACGATCGTCCTACGAGCGCCCACGGGAAAAAAGTCCCTGCGCGTGAACGGGTCGGAGTACGCGGCGGAGGAGTCGCAGTTCGGGGGCGTGGTGAGGGTATCGGTCAACCCGGCATAATTAGGGAATATAGAGGTATTTGCGGGTTACGCTTGGAGATAATAGGTATTGAATTCTATTTAAAGTTAAATTTTTCTATCGCTATAAATAGCAATTCTTCTGTACCGCGATCTCGTTCTGACGCTGGCGGTCTTTCCGCAGGCCGTCGAGGACATAGTAGATGACCGGGTATTCCTTTTTCAGGCGGTCGAACTTCTCCTTCGACAGCGAGTATAGCACGACGGGCGCGGATTTATCGGCATGATCCTGCATCGCGATCACGTCCGCCGACGGGGGAGTCCCGTCCTCGAGCAGACTCATCTCGCCGAGCACCTGCCCCTTACCGACACGGTAGCCCACCCCGTTCCGGTCGACTATCACCGCCACGCACCCGCGCGTAATCAGGAAAAGTTTCCGGTTATGCGAGCGCTCCTTTCGGATGATATAATCCTTGGGCTTGACCTCTTCCATCTCCATATTGACCGCGATGGCGTCCTTCACTTCCTGGCTGAGGCTCTTGAACGGCGAATTGCGCGCGTCCATCGCGTCGCGGAGGGTCGCGTATTTCCGGTATCCTTCCTCGAACTTCTGGTAGAACTTGGTAAAAATATCCTCGCTGACCTTGATCAGCTCGACTCCCGACAGCGCCTTGACCGTCGCGCACCGGCGTCCCTGGTTATTCTGGAACTGCGCCATCTCGCCGAGCGGCTGCCCCTCGCCGAGCGACACCCCGATATATTCGTCGATACCGTCGTTGTTTTTATACAGGTCGATAGTCCCTCGCGAGATGATATACACCGAACGGTCTTTCGGCAGATCGCCCTCTTTCATTATAATCTCGCCCGCCTCATAACGCTCGATTGAGATTCCCTTATCGTTCGAGGTCAGCATGGAAAGCTCCAGCTTCTCGCTGGCGGAAAGTTCTCCGAAAAGCGGGGCTTTATCGAACAGTTTCATATAACGCTGGAGTTTCTTATTGGGGTCTTCCGCGATAAATGAAAAATGATCGCCCGCCTGTAAGATAGTCCCCTTATCGGCCTTCGTATCCTGAGTGTGAACCCAGTAAATTTCCTTATCCATGTGGTCTTTCGCGAATTTTTTATATTCCGTATGGATATATCCGCCGCCCGCCTCGTGGATAATAATATCCGTATCCTTGAAGAACGACTTGAGGGTGTCGATAGTCTCCCGGTCGAGTTTCCCCTGCGCGAACCACTCCTCGTATTTCTCAGGGTCGTACTGCGTATCGCCGGAATACCCGAGCGATTTGACGGTTTTCCCGGCGGCGTCCTTATAGTAGACCTTGAACATAGTGGTGGGGATGGAATGCAGGCCGAAGGTGATCTCGATATCGATATTCTCGAATCCCGGCAGCGGGACGCGTTTTTCCACCGGCAGGATGAGAGTCTTGACCGTCTGCCTCGCTTCTTCTATCGGCATATTGATGGTCGCCGCGATTTTTTCTATCGCCTGATCCACCACTATCTGCGGGCCGATGATGATAATTTTCTCGCCGTTCAGCAGGTAATTGTATAATCCCTGATCATGGTCGGCGTGCATATGCGACGGGAATATATAGCGGATGGACTGATGGGGCAGTCCCTTCCGCCGCAGGTACTCGTCCGAGTAAGCCATCGGGTCGACCAGTACGGGAGTGCCCGACAGCCATAGTACGAAGCTGGTCGTGTGCTTATCCGGCGAGAACCCCGTGCCGGAATCGAGGACGTATATCCCCAGTTCGTCATAGCTCACCGGGTAACGCTCGACCGGACAGTCGATCTCCTGCTTATTCGAACGGTATAAGTCCACCCGCGCAATCAGGTGGCTTTCTTTATATATATAGAAGATATCCTCGGGATTCTTGGGGTCTTCTACCACCGTGAAAACATCGCCCGACGGCATGGGGATCTCCGCGCGGTCGCCCACGAAATGGATGAACCCGATAAAATCGTCCAGCTCGTACTTTCTTCCGTCATCGTCGCGCAGCGCGAGAATCTCCCGGAACGAGCGCATCCGCCGGTAGTCCTTAATCATCCGGGGGTCTTTCTCGGTCTGGAGAAGCGCGTCATAATCGGGGCCGAATAACGTCAGCTGGATGATCTTTCGCAGGCGGGTTTCCTGCTCCTCGGAGCAGATGATGATGACCTTCTGGTGCTTCTGGAAGAGCCAGTTCGTATAGATCAGGAATTCTATCT
>JABLXV010000074.1 GCA_013177895.1 Brevinematales bacterium
GAGAAGGGCGCGGGGTTGGGATTGTTCCTTGCCCGCAAGTTTCTCCGCTATTATAACGGCGATCTTTCGGTCGACAGCACCTACGGCGTCGGCAGTAAATTCACCGCGCGCCTTCTTCTGAATTAAATCCCGGAACCTGCCATGATACGTAAATTCGCCCTCGAAACCATCACTCCCCCGTTAGAAAACGTCCTTACCCGTATGGGGTACAATAAAAAGAAATCCGAACTTCCCCCCGACCTCGAGGAAATGATTATCCGCGAGATACATGACGCGCGCCCGCTCGTCAAACCGTCGGGGCATACCCTCGAGAAGGGGATTGTGTCGATAGACGGCGGGGAAATCGCGCTGGACGGCGGGATCGTGTTCCGGTCGGTAAAGCTCGCGGCGATCCTCGCGGGATGCGGGAAGGTTACGCTGATGGCGGTCACCGCAGGGGCGGGGTGCGAGCGGGAAAGTATCCGCCGCGTCAATTCGGGCGAATTGACGCGCGGGGTGATACTCGACGCGATCGGGTCGGAGTCGGTCGAGGCGTTCGCGGACTATGTGAACGATATCCTCGCGCGGGAGTACGGGCTGTCGGGGTGGAAACCGGTCATGCGATTCTCCCCGGGGTACGGCGACCTTGCGCTATCCAATCAGGCGGTAATCCTCGGGCTTCTCGACGGTGCGGGGGCGGGGATAAGCGCGCATCCCGAAACATTCCTCCTCGACCCGCAGAAATCCATCACCGCCGTCATCGGATGGCGGAAATAAAATTTTATCCCGGTCATATTTTCAGAAAAAGCACTTCAGCTCACCATCAACGGAGATCCGGCTATATTTAATCCCCCGGCTTTTGATATTTTCTCAATCCCGCGTTATGCTGTTATATCACACGACGGAGGAATCTATGAGAAAAATGTTATTATTGTTAGCCGGACTGTTTTTCGTATTCTATGCCGGATTGGGCAGCGCTGTCGATTATAAGAATATTTCCTCGCCGGAACCCCCGAAGATTCCGTCGAAATATACCCCGCCCGCGAAATACGCGTCCAATTTTCCCGAACCGACTGTCAAGATCAAGGGGCTGAAGGCCGTATTGCTCGGCGCGCCGATCGACGGGGATACCGGGAGCTGGACGAAAAGCGAGATAAAGAACCTCCAGGCCGCCGCCGCGATGCTGCGGAAATGCGGGGTTGACGTATACGAGTTCTATACTCCCAACAACGATTGGGAGAAGATAAAAAAAGCCGCCAACGGCGCGCATTTCCTGCTTTACCGCGGGCATGGCGTGTATGACGGCAGTATGCCCCCGAAATGGGTGGGCGGGTTCTCCCTCAAGAATAAATTCGCGTCCCCCGAGGATATCAAGGCCGACCTCAAGCTCGCCCCCGGGGCTATCGTGATGCTCTACGGGTGTTTCACCGCCGGCAACTCGTCCCTCGATATGGGGAAGATCAACCAGACCGAGGCCGAACGCCGTGTCGCCATGTATTCCAAACCGTTCCTCGATATGAAATGCTCCGGTTATTATGCCAACTGGTTCGGGGAGGCCTTCCCGGCGTTCGTAGCTTACCTCTTCGCGGGGCAGACCCTCGGCGAGGCCTACAAGAGCTTCTGGGACTTTAATTCCAAGACCGTTAAGTATGTCAAGCATCCCGATGTGCCTTCCGCCGCGATGTGGGTCGACCATGACGAATGGGACGGCACTGTCTATAATAACGCATTCGTCGGGTATCCCGATAAGACCCTACAGGACTTGTTCGGCGACGGTAAAAATAAGCCGGACGATATCAAACCACCTGTCAAGCCGAATGAAGACGATATACTGATACCGCCCGGCGATGGCGACGACAACGACGATGCCGATAATTCCGATATCGGGCAGAAAATGATCGCCGACTGGAGTTTCAGCGGGGACGCCGGTAAGGGCGCGAAGCTGATGAACGGGGCTTACCTCACGCAGGATAAATCGCAGAAATCGAAGAGCGCCGTCAAGCTCGACGGGTATAACGATTATATCGACTGCGGGACAATCTCCGGCAGCGGCTTCAACGGGATAACGGTTACCCTGTGGATGAAGTCCTTCGGGTTCGCATCGGCGGACGAGACGCTGATCTCCTGCGGACATGACGGATGGGCGATCGCGCGGAATCCCGGCGGCGGGAAACTGCGTTTCGTACTCGCCCTGAACGGAGGCGATAAAGTGCTTGATTTCGCCTCGAAGTCGGTTGTATTCAACGGGGGATGGCATCAGATTACGGTGGTCTATGGCCAGCAGAAAGCGAAAATATTTATCGACGGGAAGATGGACGCTTCGGTATCCGTTTCGGGCTCGATGGATTTCGGTGAACTGCCGCTCTATATCGGTAAGGATCCCGGCATCAAGAAATCCAGCTTCTACGGGATTATCGACGAGGTTAAGATATATAACTACGGATTGACCGACGACGAGATAAAAAATTTATACAAGAGCAAATAGGATTAAAGAATATCGATCATTACCAGAGTGACGTCGTCCTCGAACCCGGCGGGCTTTTCCCGCCAGCGGGTCAGGGTATGGATAAGCTCGTCGCAGAATTCGGCGGAACGCATCTTATCCGAGTATTTCAGAAACCGGAAGAAGTGTTCTTCGCCGAATTCCTCGCCCTGCGAATCGGCGCATTCGGTAATCCCGTCGGTATATAAGACAATGCGGTCGCCGGATTCTACGGTGACCGTTTTCGATTGATAGGCTTGATCCTCGAAATACCCGATTATTCCGCCCTTCGGCTTCAGGGTCAGGATGTTTCCTTTATTACGCTGCTGAACTATCAGTTCGGGATGCCCCGCGCTGGAGTAATGCAATTTTTTCGCGCGGGTATCGAGGAAGATGTATCCCGCCGTCAGGAAATGGTTTTCCACCTTCCCGTAGAGCGAACGGTTCATCCCCCGAAGCAGCCTGTCCGGGCGCTGGAATTCGTCGAGGTGCGACGCGAACGAAATCTTGATCATCGACGCGATCTGCGCGGCGGGTATCCCGTGCCCCGATACGTCGGCGACCAGTACTCCGAGACGCCCTTCCGTATCGATATGGAAATCGTAAAAATCCCCGGCCATCCCGGACATCGGGAGGTAACGGCTTTCTATCTTGATTCCGTCTATCGTCGGGATAAGTTTCGGGAGAATGGAAGCATGTATCTTCCGGGCGATGTCGATCTCCTGCTGGATGAGAATATAGTCGCGTTCCGTCTCGTCGATGTTCAGAATCATCACGATGCCCAATAGGAGAAAGTGGACGACAAGCAGGATATCGACCAAAATAAAGTTCGCGTCGATCACGCTGATATTCATCAGGAGATTGAGGATAGTCGCGAATCCCATCGCGAACAGAGAAATGAACAGAACGATTTTTTTATTGTTCTTCGGCGCGTGGATAATATAATACAGGATCGCGCCGATGGAGAATACTATTTCCACAGCGCGGATCAGCTGGTCGGCGAGCCAGAAATCGTGCGTCAATACCTGGAGGAACGATAGCGGGATATAGATTACCGCGATCAGGGACTGGACGAGGATTACTATAAGGAGGAGTTTTTTCCATATCCCCATCCCGAACAGTTCGCGGTAGAACGCCGCGAGGAACGGCGATGTGAGCAGGTAGGTGACCGCCATCAGTTGGTTGTTATAGTAGGGGAGCACGCCGAAAAAGAACGGGAGAAAATAGGAACTGGAAAGGTCGTTCAGCGAGAATGAAAAGAAAAACAGGCTGATATAGAGAAATATTTTTTCGGAATGACGGATGCGGATCAGGTACACCATCAGGAATATGATCGACAGGGTCAGGAACCCGAGGAACGAGACGATATAAAACGCCCCCTTGCCGACGACGTTGTTCAGTGCGTACTCGCCCTTATGTACGCCCACACTGTACTCGCAGAGCTCGAGATCGAGGATGACGAGCTCGCCGCGCGTATCGTAGGCGACACGGAAAAAGAGCGGGCGGCCGGAGTAATCCGGCGGGAGCCGGACTATATGGTGCGTCATTTTATGCCCGGCGGAACCCGGGATGCCGTAACTGTAAATCCGGTTACTGCCGGAATAAACCTCGAACGACGGGAAAAAAGTCATAAAGTACAGCGCGGGATTCCGGTAGTCCCCGCCGGGAAGGGTTTTACTCAGCCATTCGTAACCCGATTCCGGCTTGTCCGCGGGCGGTTTGGACGACCATCCCGCCTGAGCGGAATAGGTCCAGACCGGGACTCCCTGCGCGTCGACAGGAGAATCGCCGATCAGGTATTGCCACTTCTTGGAGTCGAGTTTTACCGATTTTAACTCCGGCGCGAGAATATCCAGCCTGTTCGACGCGACCGCGCTGACCGCGTAGACCTTGCCGGGGAAATCTCCCGTATTTGCGCCGGAATGGCTCCCCATCAGGATAATCGTTTGACCCGCGTCCGTAGCGGATAACGGGATTGTCTCCTGGAGGATGGTTCCGGGTAGGCCGGAAACAGTCTCGAAGCGGGTATTTGTCCCGATAAAGACGGTTAGTTTGTCGAACGAATGAACCAGTATCAGAACGGGGTTTTGCGGCAGTTTTTCAGGCAGAGTCTTGACTGCGGCGAAGTCCTTCCCCATAACGGGCGGGATTTCGGACACATCTTTCATATCGACCTGATTGGAGATCACCAGCGCGGGGTTCGCCGAATACAGGAAATAGTCGGAGTTGGAGAGAATGGTAAATTTCCAGTTCTGCGCGAGGTTTGCCTGATAAGGGCTATCCCCGTTTTTTGCGCATGAAATAGCGAAAATAGACGCGAGTAAAATCGGAATAAGTAATCCCAACCCTTTTTTCATATTACTCTATCCTTTATTATTTTCCGGCGAGCACGCGCCCGATGATAACCCCGTTGATGCCGGCCTGCATCAGCCCGCGCGTGATACCCGCGCCGTCCCCCGCGGCATACAGTCCCCTGACGCTCGATTCGAAACTGTTATCGGTAATGAGGCGGTTCGAGTAAAATTTCACCTCCGCGCCGTAGAGCAGAGTCTCGTCGCTCGCCATACCGGGAAAGATATTATCGAGAGCCTCGATCATCTCCTTGATGTCAAGCATGATCCGGTACGGGAACACAAGGCTCAGGTCGCCGGGCACCGCGTCCTTGAGGGTAGGGCGGATATTGTTCCGCAGGAGGCGGGCATGAGTGGTGCGCCGTCCGCGCTGGAAATCACCGAAGCGCTGGACGATAACCTTGTTCCCGGACAGCATATTCGCCAGATGCGCGATGTATTTACCGTATGCGATCGGGTCTCTGAACGGCTCCGTAAAATGATTGGATACCAGTATCGCGAAATTGGTGTTAGCGGTCTTGTATTCTTCGGATTTATAGCTATGCCCGTTCACCAGCGCGAGGCTGCTGTCGTAGTACTCCGCGGCGACCATCCCGCCGGGGTTCTGGCAGAATGTCCGCGCCATATCGTCGAACGTGCGGGTATAATAGACGAGCTTGCTCTCGTAGAGCGCTTCGTTCGCCTCGCGCATCAGCTCGTTGCGCACCTCGACGCGTACCCCGATATCCACCACTCCCACCCGGGTGTCGATCTTATAGCCGTCGCACAGCTTGTCGAGCCAGTCCGCGCCGTCGCGGCCGACCGCGAGCACGACCGAACCGGCGTAATACTCCCTATCGGCGACCACGCCCCTGACCGTTTTATCCTCGATAATCAGGCTCTTGACGGGGTTCTCGAACTTCATCTCGATATTGCGGGAACGCAGTTCGTTCTCTATTTTAGTGTAGATTTCATAACATTTCTCGGTGCCGATATGGCGGAGACGGGATTCGACCAGTTTCAGGTTGCTCTGGATCGCGAGGCGTTTAATGCGTTCGATGATGTCGGTATGATCCCCGCCGTACACTTTAGTGTCGGCCCCGTAAGAGAGGTAGATTTCGTCCATATAGCCGATGAGGCCGATCAGGGCGTCCTCCGCGACATAGTCGATGAGGTTGCCGCCGATCTCGGTGGAGAGTATCAGTTTCCCGTCGGAGAACGCCCCCGCGCCGGAAAATCCGGTGGTGATATTGCACGGCCTGCATTTCGCGCAAACCCCGGTCTCGCGTTTCGGGCATACGCGTTTCGTGATACTTCGCCCCTTTTCGAGCAGGAGAATTTTCTTATTCGGAGCGAGACGGGAAAGCTCCCATGCGGTGAATATCCCCGCCGGTCCCGCCCCCACGATAATTACGTCATACGTCATATTCGTCCCCTTTAACGGAATAGTGTAACAACGATTCGGAGGGAACGCAAGGAAGAAGGGAGATTAAATTATACGGTAACGTCAGAGGAACAGCAGCAGGCTGACCGCCATTACCGCCATACCGGAGATCAACCCGTAGATAGCCAGATGATGCTCGCCGTATTCATGCGCGGCGGGCAGGAGCTCGTCGAGCGAGATGAATACCATGATACCTCCGACTGCGGAGAACATGACGCCGAAGACCACGTCGTTCATCACCGCCCGCAGGAGAAGGTAGCCGATCAGCGCGCCCAACGGTTCGGCCAGGCCGGACAGGAAGGATAAGAGGAACGCTTTCTTGCGGTTGCCGGTAGCATAATAAATCGGGACGGATACCGAAATACCCTCGGGGATATTATGGATGGCGATCGCGACCGCGATGGCGATGCCGAGCTTGGGGTCTTTTAACGCGCTCGCGAAGGTGGCTAGCCCCTCCGGGAAGTTATGGATAGCGATGGCGAGCGCGGCGAGAATCCCCGTGCGGTAGAGTTTTTTCGTGCGGTGCGCTTGGGGATTCTTATTCATCTCCTCGATATTATGAATCTCGTGGGGGTTTTCCGCTTTGGGGACTAGTTTATCGATCAGCGCAATCAGGAGCATACCGCCGAAAAACGCGCCTACGGTCACCCATGTGCCGGGTACCGCCCCGAGCGCGCCGACTAAAGTATCGCGGGATAACTTGAATATCTCCACGAATGAGACGTAGATCATTACGCCCGCGGAGAACCCCAACGATACCGAAAGAAAACGCGTATTGGTACGTTTCGCGAAAAACGCGAGCGCGCTCCCGATACCGGTCGACAAACCCGCGAACAGGGTGAGCCCGAACGCGATCAGCAGGTTTTCAGGGGGCATAGTTTCCTCCAAGGAATAGCTGGATATATTATAGCATGAAGAAATCAATAAGCAATAAAAAATAAAAACATAGTACTATACAGGGATATAAATACATATTCCGATAGAACGTATCCTTGCAATTTCGGCGCGGATGGTGTAAAATATTACATTAGTAAGTGTTAGAGGAAAGAGAATGACTAAAGAAGCTATGAAAGAAAAATTCTATACAGAAACCGAAGGCCTGACATTTGACGACGTACTGATTGTGCCGCAGGCGTCGGAGGTGATACCCGCGCAAGTCGAGACCGCCACCCAACTTACCCAAAAAATAAAACTGAATATCCCTCTGATCTCCGCGGCGATGGATACGGTTACCGATTCGCGTCTCGCGATCGCGATAGCCCAGCTCGGCGGAATAGGCGTCATTCACCGTAATTTTCCCGGGGAACGGCAGGTCGAGGAAGTACGCAAGGTCAAGCGTTTCGAAAATATCGTGATCACTACCCCGCATACACTGACGCCCGATAAAACCATCAACCAGGCTAAGGAGATTATGCTCAAGAACCATATCTCCGGTATCCCTGTGGTGAATGAGCAGAATAAACTGGTGGGGATAGTGACCCGCCGCGACCTCGGATTCTATGACGTATCCAAGCACGGAAAGGTACAGATAAAAGATGTGATGACGCCGCGGAAGAAGGTGGTGGTATCGGAGCCCGGTGTCGAATTGGGCAGAGCCGGCGAGATTATGCGCGAGAACCGGGTGGAAAAGCTCCCGTTGGTATCGCCCGACGACACCTTGCAGGGACTGATCACTCTGAAAGATATTACCACTATCGCCGAGTACCCTCACGCGTCGAAAGACGAACGCGGGCGCCTTCGTGTAGCCGCCGGGGTGGGCACGGGCCCTCAGGAGTTCGAACGGGTGGAGCGGCTGATCGAGGCGGATGTCGATATTGTAGTGGTGGATACCGCCCACGGGCATTCGAAGCGCGTACTGGACATGGTTCGCGTCATTAGGAAATCATACCCGGATATTCAGATAATCGCGGGAAATATAGCGACCGGCGAGGCCGCGGAAGCGTTAATAGCGGCGGGAGCCGACGCGGTCAAGGTGGGCATCGGCCCGGGATCGATCTGTACGACGCGGGTAGTCGCGGGGATCGGGGTACCTCAGGTGACGGCGATACTGGAAGTGGCCGCCGCCGCACGCAAGAAAGGGGTGGGGATTATCGCGGACGGGGGAGTGAAATTCTCCGGCGATATCGCCAAAGCCATTGTGGCGGGCGCGGATGCGGTAATGATAGGAAATCTGTTCGCGGGGACGACCGAAAGTCCCGGCGAGTATGTCATCTATAAAGGACGGCGGTATAAGACGTACCGCGGTATGGGATCGCTCGGCGCGATGGTCGAGGGGTCGAAGGCCCGGTACTTTCAGGACGATTACGAGCCTGAAAAACTGGTGCCGGAAGGAATCGAGGGAATGGTCCCGTATAAGGGCGACCTGAAGGACGTCATCTACCAGTTGATGGGAGGGGTGCGTTCGGCAATGGGATACACCGGGTCATTAAATATTCACGAATTTCAGACAAACACCAAATTTATAAAAATCACTAACGCTTCCCTACGGGAATCTCATCCGCACGATGTGAATATTACTAAGGAAGCGCCGAATTATACCATAGGTTCTACAGAATTATAGTATTCTAAGATAATAAAAATCGATTTTCGGGTTGACAAAATTTTGTTTTTCATTAAATTATATGGGTTGAAATAGGAACATGCTACAGTGTTTAAGGAGGGGATGGCATAATGCCTGAACTGATTCTTGGGTTATCTGATCTCGAACAGAAGATTAAAGAAGGTCAGGCCTTCCTTCTGATGGAACCTTTGTTTGACGATAAGCGTAACGTGTTAATGGGTACTGAGCGGATTCTGACTGTCAGGGATATGGATAAAATCCGTAATCGTATACCCAGCGCGATTAATAAGGCGTTGCGCGTCCGCACGACGATACCCCATTTTATCGCGGAAGACCTGCGTATCAAATGGTGCGCTTATCTGATCTCCCTCTTCGAGGGCGGCGAAGTATTTAAGAACCTCCCCAGGAATACCAAGGATTTCGTTACCAAATACCTGAAAGCCTCATTAACCGAGAACGACTATGTACTGTGGAAACTTTCGCAGCTGAAGGCGTTCTCGAAAAAAATATTCATGCATTCGGTGAATACCGCGTTTATCGCGGTGATCGGATACTACACCTATAATAATTTCAACCTCCAGGGTATGCTGGACGGTATTATGATCGACCGGATTATGACCGCGGGTTTCCTGCACGATGTAGGCTTTATGAAGTTCGACGTTCGTGCCGCCGAGAAAAAACGGGTGGAGATCCCCGATCCCGAGATGCAGCGTTACCTGCAGCACCCGATAATGAGCTTTAAGATCATCGAATCCGAAAAGGAAAAGCATGAACTGGATAAAATAGTATACGACATGATATTGAACCATGAAGAACATATCGACGGTTCCGGGGGACCGAGAGGGTTGGGCGCTGACGGTATGGAGTTCCCTATACGGCTGTTATCGCTCGCAAATTATTTTGAACTGCTGCTGACCGGGGATTGGTCGGTACGCCCCCGCACCTATCGCGAGCATATGGGTAAGCTGCGCACATCGAAAACAGTGTTTGATGAAAAAATAGTTGAAGCGCTCGACGTCAGCTTTAATCATCTTTCTCAAGACTAAGGCGGGGAAATCAATGGCAACACCCTCCGAAATCGAAAACGATATCCTGGTAGTTTTTCATGATAATGTAGAAGATTATCTTCGGATGAAGTCCGCGATCGAAATGCTGTACCAGACTTTTCCCGATTTTCCCGTGTTAAAATTCCTTTTCTTTAAAATAACCCGCCTGACTCTCAGCGAATCCGACGCGCGCAGGCTATTCGAAAATATCATCAATCATTGCTCGGTCATATCGTCGAAACTGGAAAAAAATATCAGTTTTTATGTGGGGATGATGGATTATATCATCGAACGGAACCGGATTATTCTCAACCCCGTTTTTATCGATATTTATGTCGCCGACCAGATCGAGGAAAAGAACTTCAAGGATCCTCTGACCAACGCCTATAACAGGAATTACCTCGACCGGGCGTTGAAGGCGGAGATCAACCGTTCCGATAGAAACCATTACAGCTTTACGCTGATGACCGTCGATATCAATAAATTTTCGATCATCAATAATAACTACGGCTATCATGTCGGGAACTATGTCCTGATAGAGGTGGTCGACCGGATACGAAGGACTATCCGCACCGAGGATACGATTATCCGCTATATGGACGACCGGTTTATCCTGCTTCTCCCGCGTACCGCGGCGGTAGGCGCGAAGGTGCTCGCGGAGAGAATCCTGTCCAGTTTTCTCACCGATATGATACAGGTGGAGAACCGCCTGATGAATATCGCGCTGACCATCGGTTTGATCGAATACCCGACGCATGGGATGACCGAGGAAGAACTGTTAAGCGCATTACATCAGATCAGGTATAAATCCAAAGAGACAGGCCCGAATACTATCGCCGTAGCCGAGGCTAGACAAAACGATCATCCGGCGGAGTGAAATGTCGGATCAATCCTTCCTGCGCGGGGATCTGGTAAAGATTTCAGTACGGTTTACCGGCGATAAAATCGATTATCTGCTTCGGAAATTTCCCCGTCAAACAAACTCCATCATTATAACGGGTTCGGATTACTGGAAAGGATTTTTTGAATACTCCCTGAAAAACTCGCGTATTGGTTCGAGTGTCCTGATTTTTGAAAAGGAAGAAACGAAAGAATCTATCGATAAAAGGTTGAAAAAGTTAGAAAAGCCTTATATTCTAATTACAGACTATTTTTGCCCTGAACTTTCCGGCGAATGGGAATATATGGTATATTTTAATTCTCCGCTTCGGATAAGCGGGCTGGTTTCCGATATTAGAAGGGTGGAGAACCGGAAAGGAATGTCGGTCGAAGTATTATGCGACTGGCGGGGGTACGAGGATTTTTACACCCTTACCGGAGAAGAGGACGATAGAGAGGATATCGACGCGATACACGAATGGCTTTCGCGTTCATGCTGCAGGATATCGATGATCGACGGTTCCGGCGGGGAATGCGGGGTGTGCGATTATTGCAGTTCGCGGGGGACGAAGGGGCTGACGGAGACGGAAATCTCCCTGCTCGCGCTTCTGAGAACCCGCGGGAAAGCGTTCACCCGCGACCGTCTGTTCGAGTTGGGGTATGGGACGCACCGTCACGATAGCCCATATCCGGGGTACGGCGCTCTCAGGGGGATACGGATGGACGACGCTCTCGCGGCGCTGTTTACGCTGAAGAATAGAGGTCTGGTAGAGTTTTCAGGCTGGGGTAAAACGATTTTTATAAGAGGGATATAATCGAACGAATGGGTATTGAATGAGGCTGAAAAGAAGAAGCGCTGTTTTTCTACTCGACGTATTTTATTTTCTCATACGTGTTGTCCTTCCGAAAAGTAAAATGGAAAAGATTTATACTTATATCTGCCGAATCTTCGAAGAAGAAGCGGTTGATTGTTATATGCGCGATATAAAAGATATCGGGTTTTTCGAGATTATGATACTTGGTTCCGACGAGACCAAGGAGATGTCCCGCGAGACCACCGAGACGATGGAAAAAATTAAGCGCACCGAGTTCATGGAACGGCTGGTGGGATATGTTCCGTCCACGCATATCCGAAGAAGCCAGGAAACCGAGGTGGTCTGGGGAAATATCGAGGCGAAGAAGAAACGGGTTGTCGAGGTGCTTACCGGGAAAGGGGAACTGATAAAATATCTCGGGCGGAGGATAGTCACCCGGAACGAGAAGCTCTATGAAAGAATTGAGCGGGTATATAGCAATCTGGAAATCGATCTAAATAAAATTCTCCCCGATTAGTAATTCTACTTGGATTTTTGAAATATTGTGTGTATATTATCTTGGGCAAGCGGGATGTGTGTTTAAGTATAAGGAGGCTATATGAAGCTGAGAGTATTGGCTATATTACTGCTTATTATTAGCGCTCTCACGATGTCGTCGTGTTTTAACGTATTTTCACTTTTGAACCCCGCGGAACCGGCTCAGGTGGATAGCGTACCGATGCTTCTTTCGATGGGAGACGGTTATCTATCGCAGGGCGAATACCAGAAGGCGTATGATTCTTATGCGCGCGTATTAGACCTGGAGCCGAATAACGCGCTCGGACTGGAAGGAATATGTACCGCCTATATCTACTGGAAAATCCCTCCGGTTCAGATTATCCGCGCGATCATCTCCAATGATTATTCCATCATCGATATGAATAAACTTTATGACGTCAGCTGGTTTGTGCATGATAAGCTGTACACAATCGTATCAAGCGCGGGAGACGGGACTATCCCGTATGACGACATCAATATCAACCTGAACTTTTTTATATTCAATACCGCGTATGCCGCGTTTACTCTCGGCGATACGGATATGGATAAAAATATTATTATGGATACCAACGATTACATGATATTCTACCCGGACTTTTCCATTTCGAATAACCTCCCGAATACTACGAACTTTATTGCCGCCATTAGAATGCTGAAAACCATTGCCGCGATTGTTCCGCAGTTTAATCTGCTGATCGCGCATTCCGAGTACAGTCTCGGGATTATTGAATCTTCGGTTTACTCGGACTCGGTGAAGGCAGAGATTTCAAATGTCCGCGCGTCTATCGACGGGATGAAGCAGACGGTGCTCTCGAATTTCGAGACTATCTCGAACCTGACCTCACTCGAACAGTTCGGTATCACGAATAACTTTGACCTGACTAATACATGGCTTTTCGAAGGGTTTACCCCGACCAATTATACGGAGTTTACCAACGCGATGGCGCAGGCCGGAATAACAAACCTTGCGGATATGCAGACGGAATTGTCCGCGCTTCTCCCCGATTTAACAAATTTCAATTTGATTCTGTCTAATTATTTCGGGCTTTAGCGGTCGGGAGGAAAATATGCTGAAAAAAATACTATTATTTATTTCGATAACCGTTGTGCTTGCCGGGACGGGATACGGGGTACAGAAGGAAGTGAAATTTACCCAGCCCATAGATGTGATTGCGACGGGCGGAGCGGGTATAGCCGATACGGCGCGTTTCGGGATTATTTTCATGAATCCCGCGGCTCTCGGAGTGAATCAGATTAAGGGATTCTCGGTATTGAAGGTCGGCCTTCGCGCGAACCTGAGCCTCTACGACCTCGCGATGCTGGGAATGCGTCTCAGCCAGGGCGAGACTTCGCTTGCGGCCTTGACCGACGCCGAATGGCAATCCATCCTGAATTTGAAAAGCACTATCGGGATAACAGGCCCGCTCATGCTGGGATATATCGGCAGCGGATTGGGACTTTTGCTCTATGACGATATTTTCACCTCGGTCACAGTCAAACAGGCGCCGGGATTGCCCTATGTGGAATTCGCGACCTACGCGGATATCGGGTTCACGGTCGGCTACGGTTTCGAACTGCCGATGCCTTTCTTTCTGGGTAAGTTTACCCGTGTCTACGGCGGCATCAATCTGAAATACCTCAATAGAATGAAATATGTCGACGACCGGATGAGTCTCGTCGAGGCGTTCGATATGGGAACCAGTATCGCCAATTTCCAGAAGGGCTTCCTGATGGGGCAGAATATCAGTTCGGATGTCGGAATATTGGTGAAAATGCTCGACTTCTCGATCGGGCTGGTTTGCCGCGACTGGTTTTCCACCGGATTTAACTGGAGCGAGTACGATATTAATTTCCAGAAAAACGAAAGCGCGCCCGTCTATGAAGCGTCTTATTTTTCACCCGCGCTCGATGTGGGCATCGACCTGCACCTCGATTTCGGGAATTTCCTGATTAACAGTATGGAAATCTACTTCGACGTTGTCAACTCCGTCGATTTCTCGGAGAGCTACCTCCTCAAGCTGAGATTGGGTACGGAGGTAAAGTTCTTTACGTTCCTGATCGCGCGCGCCGGATTGTATAAGGGTTACCCGACATTGGGTATCGGTATCGATCTGCCGGTGCTGAAAATAAACGCCGCTTATTATATCGAGGAACTAGGAAATCTGCCCGGGACTATTCCCCAACCCAACGTAATGGTCGATTTCCAGATTTTACTCTAAGATTTGCTCGATAATCGCAGTTTTCGAATAAGGGCGGTTCCAAAAACTATTGATATTTATAACAATAGAATTTATAATTCTTTATAACACGCCCAATGGTCACTTCCTTGTCCTCTTTTCCTTTATAATCTGATTGAAAAGAGGGTTTTTAGAAGTGCCCATAAATCAATAAATATCGTCCAATCATCAGGGTATTATAAATTGGGTTGAAGAGACGATAAATATCTTCGACCTGAATGCCCGAATCTTTTACAGATTTTTATATTCTACTTACAATATAATAAAGGAAAAAAGGTACTTGGAGGATTCGATGGCCGGTGTAGAAATTTCTATTAAAATGGACGGACAAATCGGGATTATTGCGGTCGCCGGGTCGGTGGATGCGCATACTGTCGGGGATTTCGATAAGAAACTCAAGGAAGTATTGGCGAAAACAAAGAGCATCATTATCGACGTCGCGTCATTGGAATATATCGCCACCGCCGGATTAGGCGCACTCATGGCCTCGTTCAACGAGGTAAAGAAGGGCGGCGGGAATATCATTCTTGCCGGGATGAGCGACAAGGTTAAAAAAGTATTTGACACGATGGGGTTCTCGAAGGTATTTAAAATAGTCGGGTCGGTTCCCGAAGCGAAATCGGCTCTATAGCCGGAATGACAGCGTGACATTACGTATCGCCGGGGTGACCGATTCTTTATCCCGCATCAGGGAGTTTGTACTTTCATTCGCGAAAGAACAGGGATTTAGTGACGATAAACTAGGCGAGATAGAGATGGCTGTCGACGAGGCCGCCACGAATGTCATTCGCCATAGCTATGCCGAGGATCCCGAGATACCCGATAATAACCGGGTACTCGAAATCGAGGTAAAAGGTATCGAGAAGGGGTTGGAGGTTGCCGTATCCGATTTCGGGAAGGCGTTCAATCCGGTAGGGGTGCCGTTACCCGACCTCGAAAAGCACGCGACCAGTCTCAAGACCCACGGGCTCGGGATATTCTCGATGAAGGTTTTTATGGATGAAATGACGCATGAATTTGTCCCCGGGATAGGAAATAAAATTATCATGCGTAAATTTTTATAAACGATAATGATTTTAGGGCGGTTCTAAAAACTCAGATGAGTTCTTAGAAAGTTCAAGGAATACTCCTACTTTCTCCTATGATAAAAAACAATCTACTTATGTATTTTTCAGTATAAAATTCGGGAAGTCCTCGAACACCCATCCATTCTTGAGAGTATCATAGATAATCCCGAGCAGTTTTCGAGCTGTCGCGATAATT
>JABLXV010000075.1 GCA_013177895.1 Brevinematales bacterium
CTTTAGATACTACGACCATGAAAGACCGCACCAGAGCCTGGGTTATAAGCCGCCGGCTTCGATATACTTTTCGCCTGTTGACAAAACCGGAAAGGCGGCTTAGAATGACTGATGTAAGAAAAGAGCACAGCAAGATTCAACTTAACTTGCCCCTAAATCTGTCCAAACACAGGGGCGCACCTTACTACAATCCAGTTTCTGTTTCGGTACTTGATGAAATGCCAGAGATTAAAAAGTTTATCATTGAAAATGAAATATTGATTAATAATGATTTTTTTTATATCGGTAATTTAATTCGGGAAGGGATTACTCGTAGCGATATTATTAACGATTTATCATCTATAATTCTTGAGGGTTCAGACTCTGAGAAGGAAAAATATAAATTATTATGGAATCTTAATAAAGTTATTAATAACTACAATGAGGCATTGTATGGGTTCAATCAATTAGCGCATTATAATTACTTATCCTTTGTATTATCGAATAATGGCACATTAGCAGATGAAGATATTGAAGTAAAAATATTCTTAACAAAGGATTCTTTAATGCAAATCGATGCATTTCCAATAAAAAAATATTTTAGAATAGATAATAAAATTATATCCTTTAAAGGAATAATTAATGAAACTGAAACTCATGAAATTAAAGAATATGATACTCCGATAATGGGCTTAGAATTAACCTATAACTTATATTCAGTAGATGATGAACAAAAGAAAATACAAAATGATTTCAAAATGTATAATGATTACAATTCATTTACTCATGAAGATAAGCAAATATTAGTATTTAACTTCAAGAAACTTAATAATCATTGTAAAATGTTTTTCCCTTGTCGTCTCTTTTTTAAAGAGAAATTTCGTGAAATTAAATACGAAATAAAAAGTAAAAACATTCCTGAAATCATAAAAGGAACTTTAAAAATCAATGATGAATAGTATTTCTTTCTCTTTTCCCGTTTACACCCATCCGTACCCCGATCACCACCACTCCCGCGAGGATTAATCCCGCCCCGCTCCATTGCAGGGCGCTCAGGCGCTCCGAGAAGAACAGCACCCCGCCGATCAGCGGGATGAGCGCCTTAAACCCGGTGAAGTACGGGAGAATCTTCAGGATGGGGTTTTCACGGTACGCGAACTGGAGGGTGAGGAACGACAGCAGGAAGAAACCCAGCCATACTATCGTATAGATTACGCCTTGTCCGCCGCCCGCCGAGAATTCCGACGCGCCCGCGCGCTGGAACAGCGCCGAGAACCCCGTGAAGGTGCCCGCGAGGAACCCGAGCGCCATCCCCGCTGGTTTCTTCATAACAATAGTCGCCGCGAGCAGTACGCCGATAACCCCGGTCATTATCCCAGCCCCTATCCAGAGATGGGCTATCTCTACGGCGGGCTGCCCGATCACCGGCATCGGGGCGAGCGGAAAGACGACCACTCCGAGCATGATGAGCGCAATCCCCGCCGCTTCCCAACGGTCGATACGTTCGCCGAGTATGAGCCGCGAGAACAGGATCAGCGACGCGAGCCCGGTACCGTTCATAGCCCCCGCAATGGACGCCGACCCTATGGAAATCGCCCAATAGAGGATGGCCAGCCCGATATTCGATCCGGCAATCCCCGCGATCCATAGCCCGATATGCCGGGCCTTCCGCGCGCCCCCCTCATGTATATCGAAGCCCTGCACCTGCGATTTCTGGATAACCTGCCCCAGAGATATCAGCGAGTTCCCCGCAAACCCGAGGAATACCGCCGCTAGAATCTGTTCCATCCGTCTCTCCGTTTCATTGTAAAAACAGCGGAATTATGATAAACTAGATTCCGAAAAAAAGAAAGAAGAGGCGTATATGTCGATTTTAGTTGCCGGGGGATGCGGGTATATCGGTTCGCATGTGTGCAAGATGCTGAGCCGCCGGGGATACGATGTGATAGTGGCGGATAACCTTTCGCACGGCTACGAGGACTACGCCAAATGGGGAAAGCTCGTCCGGGCGGATATCGGCGACCGCGCGGCGCTCGACGCCATCTTCGCAGGGCACAAGATCGACGCGGTGATGCACTTCTGCGCGTATATCGAGGTCGGCGAATCGGTGCAGGAACCCGCCAAGTATTACCATAATAATGTCGCGAACACCCTCGTGCTTCTGGACGCGATGCTCGCCGCCGGGGTGAAGAACTTTATCTTCTCGTCGACCGCCGCCGTCTACGGATCACCGTCGCGCGTGCCGATCGAGGAGGACGACCCTAAAGTCCCGATCAACCCCTACGGCCGGACGAAGCTGATGGTCGAACGGATACTCGCCGATTATGACATGCCCTACGGCCTCCGCAGTATCGCGTTCCGCTACTTCAACGCCGCCGGGGCCGACCCCGACACCGAGATCGGCGAGGCGCATGTCCCGGAGACGCACCTGATCCCGCTCGTTCTGGACGCCGCCCTCGGGGTGCGCGATTCGATAAAAATATACGGCTCCGATTATAAAACCCCCGACGGCACCTGTCTGCGCGACTATGTGCATGTCAACGACCTCGCGGACGCGCATATCCGGGGGCTGGAGTATCTCCTCGGCGGCGGCGGGTCGAACGCTTTCAACCTCGGCTCGGGGAGCGGCTACTCGGTGCGGGAGATTATCGACACGGTGAAGAAAGTCACCGGGAAGGATTTCCGTGTCGAGGAGGGTTCGCGCCGCGCGGGAGACCCCGACGTGCTGGTCGCGAAGAGCGATAAGGCACGCGAGACCCTCGGGTGGAAACCGTCCATCGGCCTCGAGGAAATAGTCTCGACCGCGTGGAAGTGGCACCGGAAGTTGAGGAGTGGGAAGTGAAAAGTAAAAAGTTAAAAGTTAAAAGGAAAGGCAGATTCAGAAGCAGCTAATGAGGCGGTACCCCAAAACGGCTTAAGCACAGTAGAGAAAAGATTCCCTTCCTTATCGGAGATAAAGCTGGATACGCAGGGCTTCAAATTTGACAGGGAAGACGCGAATAAGAGATAAAGTCTGTAAGAAGTTTTAATTATTCTGGAAAGGAGGATGATAATGTTGAGAGTGAATGCTATACGCATAAAGATAAAGGCAAAATCAGGGTGTTTTGATCGGAATCGCTTTCCAATCGCTTTTTCGATTATCGATGAGTATATGAAAAATCACCCTGATTTGAATTTAAATAACCACCGTTATCAGTTGCAACGATCAACATTGCGAAACAACACCGAACAAGAAATAGAATTAGAATTAAGTGGACACGAAAGCGGTCCAGAATTACTAATTTGGATAGGTACCGTAGTGAGTCTTTCTGCAGCTACTATTAATCTCATTACTGCAGTTATAAACGCTTATGTAATGGGAAGAAAAGAAGGGGACAAAAAATATGACAATGGAAATATATTATTAATCGTTTCTAACTCATTTGGCAATAAAAAAAATGAAGGTAAAACAATAAAGGAAATAAATGGTGATAAATATGTTACTTCAGATGCTATCAAGCCATTTGTAGATAAAGCTATCCAAGAAATCATCGATGGGAAGGATTGATGGTCAGGAAATCTATCCCCGAACCGTTAACGTAATCCTATTGAAGTTCGTCATCTAATAGAGATATGAATCCAATATACAACCCCTTGACAACGGATTAAATCGGGTATAGAATGAATGTAGAATCCATTCTCAATGGGAGGCAATATATGAAAAAAAAGTTATCTTCCTTTCTATCCGGGTTCCCTCTTAACGGGTTGGATTTCCTCAATCTGATACTTCCCCCGTATGTGAATTCTTCGCAATGGACGTCGAACCCCGCCGATATACCTTCGCTAATCAATCAAGTTTTCATTCTTAAAACCTACGGATTCACCGCCGGATATTATACGCCCGAAAATCCATTAACATCGAAGGTTGACCCGCGTATAGAAATCGAATTCGGTAAAATCGAGGCTGAAACAAATATCGATACCGCCGAGGAATTTATTACCGCCGGGTGGTTCCATCCGTTCACACTGAATTCGGTTAATATGAGCGGTTTGGAACGCGAACTCCCGCATACCGAATACGGCGCTCTCAAGCTCTGCGCGATGTGGATGAAAAAACGCGCGGAGAATAAGGGTATGGTTGAAATCGGCGAGAAACTGCGGGATTATTCATCGGGTTATTCCGAAGTGATAGAAAAAATTATGCACCCTTACGGATTATCGCATGGGACTGTCGACGATTATTATAGAATCGCGGTCAGGGACAGCATCCTGAAATCGGGTCATCGCGACCTGGGATACGCGTTCTCCTCCGATATCCTGGAACGGAGCGTGCTCATGCCGGTTATCGATTATTATATGAATCCCCAAAGGGAGAACTTCGACCGGATCGTCCGCGCGAATGTATACTTCTTAAAGCAGTATATCAGGAATGATAACGACCGGAGAATATCCGGGTTCCAATCGGTATTATCCGGGATGGATTACCGTCTGAGTCTCGCATCCCAGAAATACGCCGAAAGGGAGATGATTTCATCCTCGCTCCCGGAATGGTCGCCGGAAAGTTAAACCGGAAAACCTACAACTCTACGAACTTCCGCCCCTCGAAGTATCCCGGCGTTAATCCGGGTATCCCGTTCAGCATATCCGCCGCATAATCGAACCCCGCCGCGATTTGGCTTGATTGGTGCGCGTCCGACCCGACAGTCACGCGCGACCCGCCCATTTTCGCGTAAGCCTCGATCGTATCCCGCGCGGGCGAGGTCTCTTCCCTTCCGCGTCTGATAGGGGACGTATTGATCTCGAGCGCGATCTTGTTTCTGACCATCGCGCGGAGGATATCCTCGAGGAAATCTATCTTCCGAAATTTGGGGATGTAGCGCTTGGGGAAATCCATGTGCGCGAGGGTGTCGAAACCCCCGGCGCTCACATTGTCCAGCACGAGCCGGAAGTAACGTTCGTATACCCCGTCGACGCCGTACTTTTCGACCAGCTCCCCGCCGCTCATAAATATCTCGTCCACCTGGTGCACAGACCCGAGGATAGTATCGAAGCCCTGCTTGAAGTAAAAATCCAGTTCGGCGGTATATCGCGCGGGTTCGGAGAACTCGATGCCCGACAGAATTTTCAGCCTCGGGCCGAAGTTCCTGCGCGCTTCGGCTATCGCCGCGAAATACGCGTCCATCCTGAAAAACCCGTACCCGTGGTCGGTCTTACAGTTATCGAGATGCTCGGTGAAACAGACCGTTTTCAGACCCTTGTCGATCGCCTCGCAACACATCGTATGGATGGTGTCGTGTCCGTCGACTGAAAAACGGGTATGCATATGCGTATCGGCGATTAAATTCATGTTTACCTCGAATGGGTATGAACTTTAGTAGGCGATTATTATACCACTCCCGTCCTTTTTAGTCAAACTGCGCATTTCTCGCTTTATCCGCCGTTTTTTGTTATAATAAACCCAGATTTTTCCCGGAGACTGCAATGATAAAAAAATTCCTATGGGTGACCCTCTTTCTTTTGCCCCTCTCTGTTGTGATTGCTAAATCGTATTACGAAATCCGCGTCGCGGTATTCCCGCAGAACGCAAAGATATTGTTAATCGATACTCAGAATAGAACCAACCAGTTGAGTTTTAAAACCCCTCTTCCCGTACCCCCGGACTCCGAGTATAAGCTCGTGCTTTCCGCGAAGGGGTATTACCCGAAAACGATACAGGTGAAAGCCGCTAAGAAGAGCACCTATATCAGCGAGAAGCTGGAAAAGAAATGGGGCGGAATGACGCTTGTCAAGACACTTCCCGTTTCGGGCAATCCGAAGTCCATCATGTTTCTCGACGACGACCGGTTTATCGCAAACGCTATGACCGGTTGCGGATTCGACCTTTACTCCCTCTCGCTGATGAAACGCATCAAAATATTCAACGACTTCTCGAAGCAGTACTGCCCCATCAGCGGGTTTGTCGAGGGGCTGGTCGACAAGGAGCAGAACGAGTTTTATATCATGCAGCTCTACGCGTATAAATGGCATGTGTTCGACCTCACGACGATGAAGTATAAAAAGAGCATCACCGCGAAGGGCAATTGGAGCAAGGTGGTCGCGAAGAGCGATAAGTATCTCTTCTTCTCGAACTGGCTGTCGAAGGATATCGCGGTATACGACCGTTTCACGAAAAAGTTCGTCCTGTTTATCAAGGTCGCCGGCGTGCCCAGAGGGCTTGCGATCACTCCCGACCAGAAATACCTCTATACCGCTATATTCGACGGGTCGTTCATCCAGAAAATCGACCTCGCGACAATGAAGGTCGTTAAGACGATCACGCTCGCCGCGGGTAAGGGTAACGCCCGCCATCTCATTATTGACGAAGTGCATAACCTGATGTATATTTCAGATATGGGGAAAGACCTGATATTCAAATACGACCTCGCGACCGATAAGGTGATTTCAAGCGTGAAGGTCTATACCAAGCCGAACAATATCGTGCTCTCCCCCGACCTTTCCACTATTTTCGTCGCATGCCGCGGCCCTAACGGCCCCAACGGATATACCAATAAGGGTATCGAGTTCGGCAAGGTGTGGTCTATCGACGCGAAAACGATGACCGCGTATAACTGGGTGTGGGGCGGGAACCAGCCGACCGGACTGGATATTTCCCCCGACGGGCAATACCTGCTTCTCGGCAACTTCCTGGATAATAATATAGAAGTATATAAAATCAACTACGCGCTTCTAAAAAGTAAAGAAGAAGAATAATCCCTCTCAGTTTGACAATTGACGGTTTTCATTTAAAATAAATAGGCTTACTTATATGCGCCGGAAATAAATTCAAGGAGCGACAGATGACCAGAAAAATGTTATTGCTCGCGCTGATAATGGCTTCAGCCGCGACTTCGCTGTTCGGGGCGTCGAAATGGTGGCAGGACGCGGTGTTCTACCAGATATTTCCCTACAGCTTTTACGATTCCGACGGCGACAAATACGGGGATTTCAACGGTATTACCGCTAAACTGGATTACCTGAACTACCTCGGTGTTACGGCAGTATGGCTCTGCCCGATCAACACCCGTCCCGAAGGCATGTACCACGGTTACGCGGTATCGGATTATTACGCGGTCGACCCCAAGCTCGGGACGATGGCCGATTTCGAGAATCTTTTAAAAGAAGCGCATAAGAAGAATATAAAGATCGTCTTCGACTTCGTGATGAACCACACCAGTCTGGAAAATGCATGGTTCGTCGACTCCCTCAATACGAAAGGGTCGAAGTATAACGATTGGTATCTTTGGGAGAAGAAAAACCCCGGGTGGCCGAATCCTACCGGCAACACCAAGCAGCCCTCATGGAACCTGTACGATAAACCGGGGCTTCATAACAACGAGTTTTACTATGCGGCGTTTAATATGACCATACCCGACCTCAATCACCAGAATATCAACGTCAAGAACGAGATGCACAAGATCGCGAAGTTCTGGCTCGACAAGGGTGTGGACGGTTTCCGTATCGACGCAGCCCGTTACCTGATCGAGACCGGCCCTAATGAGAAGCAGATCGATACGCCGGAAACTATCAAGTATCTCACCGAATTCGCGAACTACTGCAAGAAAATTAACCCGAACGCCTACTTGGTCGCCGAAGTCTACGCCGGCATCGATATCACGTCGAAGTACTATGACCCCAAGGGCGGCCTCGACGGCGTGTTCAATTTCGAGATCGGCGGGAAAGGCGGGGTGATTATGGGCGCGCTCCAGGTGGGCAAGCCCGGCGGATTTATCAATATCCTCAAAACGTTCACGTCGAAGAAGGGGATACCTCTCCAGTTCTATTCGCAGTTCTTCTCGAACCACGATTCGGGACGACTGCCTGAGAACCTGAAAGACCCGCTCAAGATTAAGGCCGCGGCGGCGATGTTCTTCACGGTTCCCGGCGGCGCGCCGTATATCTACTACGGCGACGAGATCGGGCTCATGGAGGACTACGAGTCGTTCGGCGACGTCAATATGCGCGGATGCATGATGTGGAACGCCGAGAAGAACGGCGGGTTTACCGCTAACGATTGGACATGGACGAAGAAAATGAAAAAGTATTACCTCGACCCCGCGACGGCGGAGGATAAATATAAGAAAGAAGCGATGAACCTCAATGTCGAGTACGAGAAGAAAGACCCGCAGTCCGTGCTTCAACTCTTCCGTAAATTGATCGACTGGAGAAAGAAATACGACGTGCTCAAGAACGGCGACTTCCAGTTTATCGATGTGAAGATTGAAAATCTTTCGGCAATGCAATAGGAGGCGAATATGAAAAACAAAACTATCATCATAACAGCGTTATTAGCGCTCCTGCTCCCGTTGGGATGCGGGGAATCCGGCGGAGACGGCGGAAGTTCGGTGAAGCCCCAGGATAAGCCCGCCGATAAGCCCGCGGTAAAAGTGGCCGGCGGCCAGCCCTCGCAGAACTCCATCATATCCTACGTGCGGGTCTCCGGGAAACAGGCGATGTTCTTTATCGAGAACACCGGCAAGGCGGACGTCAAGATCACGCAGGATTTTAAACATCCCTATTTTACCGATAACGCCGGAAATATCGCGCTGGTCGATTCCGTGACCGGGAAAGACCTGACGAAGCCGGTATCCGACCAGATCGCGCAGAGTATTATGAACGGGAAGATCGACCTCGAACTGGACGGACGGGATTTCGTCATCCTGATTTTCGAAGCTAAATAATCGTTGAATTGTCAAGCCGATTAACGACAAGCCGATAATCGAATGTCTTGACTTTATAGAACGATATGCTTATACTATTCCAGTCGGCTGAAAGTCATAGGAGGAAATTATGTTCGGAGTGATACTTTTCTCACTCATCCTTTTCGGTTACGGGTGCATACTATCCCGCCAGATGATCGCAAATCTCGCTGGAGTAAACGAAGAAAACAAGGACGCCCTCAACGGGTTCGCGAAATTCATGGTAAGCTTCAATAAGTTCTTCGAGAACGAAGGCGTGCTTTGGGTATTCTCGGTGGTCGCGTTGATCGCCGGGGTATGGAACTTTTTCGCCCCCGATTTCTCCGCGTTGTCCGGCCCGCCGGTACTCGGTTCGTTAATTCCCTCGCTGATTATGATTATCAACGCGGCGGTGATGTATCCTAAGATTATTGAAGTGATCAATATCAAGCAGGAAGGCAAGGATAAGTACTACGAACTGGTCGCGAAGGTTTCCGGCCTGATGGGAATCGTCACGCTGGTCGCGTTTTTCCTGCATATCGCCCTCTATAAAGAGATTCTGTTTTAGCGAAAAACGGGGATTTCTTGACGAAATTCCCGAAAACGGATATAATATTTTTCTCAAAATTGGGGTGTCGTCTAACGGCAGGACTAGAGATTCTGGATCTCTCTGTGAGGGTTCGATTCCTTCCACCCCAGATTTATCAGTGACAAGTGACAAGTGGAAAGTTACAAGGTAGGGCATGAAAAGACTGGAAGTGTTTTACTTGTCACTTTTAACTTGTCACTTGTCACTCATACCCGCCCCCATCGTCTAGCCTGGTCTAGGACACCGCCCTCTCACGGCGGTGACTGGGGTTCAAATCCCCATGGGGGTAAAGTAGAAACCATAAGGACGCGCAAGCGTCCTTTTTAATTGCCCGCTGCGTGCGACCCCACGGACGGGGGAGTGCAGAAGCGTAGGCAGGATGCCGAAGCCTGCGCGCTAATCCCATTACGCAATATATCAGTCCTAGTAAGCATGAGCCTGCGACAAGACTGCGTGAAAACGGGTATCATACTTCCACCCGATTTCACACGAAGCCCACGGATAATTGATAGATAAAATAGACAAAATGATATTGACACTTCCGCTTTTAAAAACTTTTCATCAGCACATCGAGCCGTTCCGCTGCGGATAACTGGACGGGATTATTTTTATTCTCCGACCTAGCGGCAACATCTTCCATTTCCTTCGACGTATACCCCGCGTCGCCGAGCTTCGGCAATCCGCGCTCCGCCGTCCATTTATCCATTACCGACGTCAGCATCCCGCATCCTTCCTCCCACCCGGACGGATTTTTACCCGAGAGCATGCCGCCCGTTTCGGAGTACTTTACCAGAACTTCAAGGTATTTCCCCGGCGATTTCCGCATCGAGTCGATATTCGCTCGATGCCCGGCGGGCGCGAGAATCCCGCACAGGACGCCGTGGGGAACCGCGCGTAATGCGCCGAGCTCGCCCGCGAGCGAATGCACGACCCCCAACCCCGCGTTGGCAAGAGCCGCGCCCGAGCAGTACGCCGCAAATGCCATCCCGCTCCGGGCGGAGATATCGCTCCCGTCGGCACAGGCTTGTTCGAAGCTCCGCGCGAAGTAACTTATCCCGCTCCGCGCGAGCGCGTCGGTCAGCGGCGAAGCCTTCGGGGAGACGAAACTCTCCAGAAGCTGTGTGAACGCGTCGAGGCCGCTCGCGGCAGTCACCTCCGGCGGGCATGACACGGTAAGGGAAGGGTCTATTAACGCTATATCGGGTATCAGATTATCGTGGCGCAGGGATCTCTTGTACCCGCCGCGGCCCACCTTGCTGATGACCGCGTTCTTGGTCGCTTCGCTCCCAGTCCCCGCAGTGGTGGGCACCGCGATAAACGGCACCTTGAAGCCGTCGAGCTTCATTTTCCCGACGCCCTCGATATAATCCTCGACCGGGCCCTTCTGCGGTATCATAGCCGACACCGCCTTACCGAGGTCGATCGCGCTTCCTCCGCCTATCGCGGCTATCGCGTGCACGTTCTTCCTGCGGAACTCCTCCGCCGCCTCGTCCACAGCCTCGGGGGACGGCTCCCCGTCGGTGAGAAGTTCATGCACGCGGATGGAGCGTTTCGCAAGCGCCGCGAGAAATGCATCCCACATGGGGTTAGCCTCTATCGACGAGCCGCGCACAATGAGGATGTTGCTCCCGATATCGTCGATCAGCGCGGGCAGTTCGGCGAATTTCCCTGCGCCGAATATTACGAGCGGGTTCGCGGAATACCGGAAATTTATTTCATTCGTCATGTATACCCCTTACTTACGTGTTTTCCAAACTTCCGGGTCGGACGGCGCGAGTACATGATGCGCGACTCCCTCGCGGGGCTTCGCCATCCAATCGGCGACAGTATCCTTCCACTTCTTATAGTGCGGGGTCTCCTTATGCGCGGCCGCGCCAGCATCGCTCCGGTATACCTCGTACAGGGTAAACCGCGACGGATCGTCCTTCGCCTGAAGCACGTCGAAACGCAGGTTCTCCGGTTCAAGGATGGAGTTACGGTGGTTCTCAAGTGTGGCGTCGATAAACCTGCCGATATATTCCGGTTTGACAAATACGGTAACGCATGTCGCTATCATGTCGTCCTCCTGACGGATTATCTTACCCCGGATAGCGGTTTCTGTCAACGGTAAAGTAATATCAAAATTCATTGACATTTCGCCCCGCCCGGCTGATAATATTTTCCATAAAATAAGTAAGAATTATCCAACTCACCTGAAGGAGAATCCTATGATCACCGAGCCCGCAATCGAATTCTACCCGGCACAGGATAACGCGTCGGCTATCCCGATTTCCAGAACACTTATTGTCCTGGTCTCCCGAACATTAGGATTTCTCCTGTTCCAGTCGGCGGTCGCTGGAGTGCTCCTGATAGCGGGCGCGGACAACCCCCTCGATCAGTCGGTTGCATGGTGGCCGTACTCGGCGGCGTTCGGAAGCATCGTATCCTATATCCTGATGATCGCCGCGATGCGCAAGGAAAACAAATCCGTCATGTCGTTTTATAAATTCAATAAGCCCACTATCCTGATTGATATTCTCACTGTAGTCGGGGCGTTCGTGGTCATGGGACCGCTCACCTTCTTCCCGAATATCCTGCTAGGCAATCTTCTGTTCGGCGACAGCGCGCTGACAATGAATATGCTGTTCCGTCCGTTCCCGCCGACGCTCGCTGTTATCGGGGCGATCATCTTTCCGTTGACGGTCGGGTTATCGGAAATCCCCGTCTATTACGGCTACACCCTGCCTCGCCTGAAAGGACGTATCGGTCTGACGGGCGCGCTTATCCTGAGCGTTACATTCCACGCCCTCCAGCACAGCGCGCTCCCGTTCATCCCGGACTGGCGGTTTATCGTCTGGCGTTTCGGGATGTTCCTCCCGCTCGCGCTTGCGATGGGGATTCTGGTGTACTCGCGGCCGCGCCTGATGCCGTATGTCGTTATCTGCCATATCCTGATGGATTTGTCAGCCGGGTACCTGATCTACCACGGAGCTGTAAAGGGACTGATGTAGACCTGTTCCCCGGATTTTCAATGTATGAAAACAGAAATATATAAATTCATTCCCGGACTCGAACTGTGCGAGGGCTTCGCCTTCGATATTGTCAAACCGTTACTGGATAAGGAGTTCCCGTCTATCGCCTATTCCGCCGCGCTTATCGGCTACGGTTCCGATGTACTGGGGTACGATAATCCCGCATCGATGGATCATAACTGGGGCCCAAGGATGCAGATATTCCTCGCGGAAAAGGATATCACCAATTATACCGACAAGATTAATGTTTTTCTACGTCAAAATCTCCCGCCTGAATTCAAAGGTTTCCCGACTAATTTCTCCCAACCGCGTTACGACCATACCCAGACGATGGAGGGAAAGGCTGGCCCGCCCATTAATCATCTGATTGAGATTGTTAGTCTCAACACATATATAAAAAAGTATCTCGGTAAAATAAATATTAATGATATAAAATCCGCCGATTGGATAACTCTTAACGATCAGCAATTACTCGAATTAACTTCTGGCCGCGTATTTCACGACGGTCTCGGGACACTTCTCCCGCTGCGTGAAAGAATTAATTTTTATCCGAGGGATGTATGGCTTTTCCGTCTGGCGCAGCTTTGGAAACGTATCTGGGATGAGGAACCGTTTGTCGGCCGATGTATCGAGAACGAGGATTTTTCCGGGTTGAAAATTCTTGCCGCGCGTCAGACCGAAACCATCATTACAATATGTTTTTATATCGAAAAACATTATTTTCCCTATAGTAAATGGTTCGGGAGCGCATTTAAGCGTCTCGACTGCTATCAGGAAATCCGGGGATTGGCGGAAACCGCGCTGACTGAGAACGAACCCGCGCGAATCGAGGACGCCTTGTGCCTACTGTATGAAAAAACCGTCGAGCTTAATAACCGGCAGGGCGATCTACCTCATCTGGGTAACCGAATCCGCGATTTTTTCGGTCGCCCTTACAAAGTAATCTTTGCGGAAACTATAGTCGCAGCGCTCAAGGAATCGATTACCGATCCGGAATTGAAAAATATACCGATTGAATAAGGGGGATGCTATATGAACCACGACTATATTATGCAGTACAGTGGCGGGAAATTCGACCTGCCCGCGATGGATATCCGCACCTACCGCGAGGAGTACTTTATCCCGGAGCTGGAGCTCGAGTCGGATATCTTCTACGACCTCCGCGTCCGGCACGATATCCGTCCGTACCGTATCGTTGATTCCACCGACGCGGAGATGCGTGAAATCCGTGAGTTCTTCGATACCAATAAAAATACGTTCTACTTCCTGTTCGAGGGTAACGAGCTGATTGGGAGCGCGATGCTGCGACGGAATGAAATCCATTGCATGAGCGTCGCGCGGAAGTTCCATCGCCGGGGGTATGGGGCGATGCTGACAAAGTACTGCGTGAACACCGCGCTCGCGAAGGGATACGCATGCGTGGAACTCCGCGTCCTGAACGATAACACGCCCGCGATCGGTTTGTATGAAAAGATCGGGTTCGAGATCATCGGGGAAGGATAAGTTATACTTATTTATACGATTAATATTATTTCTTTTGTAACATTACGAATTCGACTGACTCCTTCAATAACGGGAGGTCTTTTATATAATCCGCGGTATTCTTCCGCGCGATAAACACCCATTCCTTCATTACGTAACGGTTCATCGGACGGAACTCCCCCGCATCAGGGTCGCTTCCGATAATCGCATCCACCCGTTCCTTCGGCAATTTAATGCTCACCCCTTCCTCGTAGACGCACGCGAACATCTTTTTACCGATAGAGTATGCGGGGAACCCGAACGATTTCCCGGCCTTCACTTCAGGAAGCGTGAGGAGCATTTCGTCGAGGGTATTTTTTATTTCAGGGTAAAAATGATTGTCATGGATACCGTCCCTTTTTATCGATCCCTGATTCTATATCCATCGATGTTGAAGTTCAAGTAAAATAAATTTTACTGATGGAACTGTTGTAAAATTGTATCGAATTATCGGTAAGATACACGACTTGTCCGATCACGTATGAATAAAAAAAAGCCGCCCCATGCAGGGGCGGCTCCGAGTTTTTTGATAGATTTAGAACTGAGCGGTATAGTTCAAGCCGTTGTTATTATCCCAGTAGGTCTTTCCGCTGACCTTATAGTAGATCGCGTACTGAACCTTGGTGCCCGGCTGAATAGTGGACTCGCTCAAGATTTCGAAAGTGTCGGTATTGGCGGCGCTGTTATACGACGTCCAGTAACCGTTGTAGTCCTTGTAGGACTTCCAGTTATCGGTGGTGTAACGGATACCGACTATTTTGCTGTAGGCGATATTGTTCACACCCGCGGTCACCTTGAGCTGGCCGCTGACATAGACTGTGCCGCCGTACTTATAGTACTTCAGCAATTCCTGGCTGATACGCCATACGTTCTTCGTAGTGTTCCATTCGATCGAGAACGCGGGAGCCTTCTGGACTTCCTTGGTGGAAGTAATCATCGTCTCGCCGTCATCTGAAATAACGACTTCGTTCGGCCCGAGTACGGGACGGTCGTTCTTTAACGAACACGCGGAAAAACCCATTCCTAAAACGATTACGGCAACCGCCGTAAAAATACCTCTGTTTCTCATTTGATCCTCCATAAACCATATTATTGATTTGCACCTAATAGGTGCTTATTGCATTTTTTCAAGGCATAATATTAATGCATTATGCACTTTGTGTCAACTTTTTTCGAAAATATTTTTTATTTTTTCAGTAGAGCTTGCGTTACATTAGAAAAGGGTGTAAAATAGGGTAATGAAAAATGAGGGTATGAGATGGAACAACGTGTATTTCCGCGGGCGGATACCGATTTTCCGACGAAAGCAATTATCGATGGAAAATGCATCCCCTGCCGAGTTAAGAACATTTCGTACGGCGGCGCGTCCCTTCTGATCGAGAAGCAGTTTGTGGGGCTTCTTGACAAGCGGGATGTCGGTAAGAGGGCGTTATTCTCGTTTAAGCCTGAGGAGCTTAACAACGCTTCAACTTATCGCGGTAAGATAGTTCGTCTGCTCTCTATGGACGATACCGCGTTTTTAGCCGTACAGTTCATGGCAGTATAGTCCATATCCGCTCACCTTTTTTCCGCTTTCTTTACTAATCTAGAAGAATTTTCGATAATTATCATTTTTGGTTCTTTCTAAAAACGAGTGGGTAAAGATGAGAAATATGAATGGATAAAATATAATAATCCATGCAAAATAAACTATTCGAGATGGCTCTGGGGATAACCGAGCCGTACTTTGTGAAGGATATCGA
>JABLXV010000076.1 GCA_013177895.1 Brevinematales bacterium
TCGCCCCTTAGTACTCGGAGTACCAGTTCTCCCTTTCTTTTCGCGCTGTTTCTTTGGCTCATTTTTCGTCTCCTTCTAAGCTATATTTTAGCTTAAAAAGTGCTCGCTTTCAACTGGGGCTATTATACAGGTTGATAATTGTGCTCAAAAAATTGCAAATGGGGGGACTTTACATAATGGTAAGATAGTAAAAGAAGGAATAAAATATATTATTCCAATAGTTTGTTCTCCTCTACCATTTTATGTTTTTGAAAACAATAAAAAATGGTTTATTTCTGAATCAATACCAAGAGTATTAGTTCCAAGAGAATTAATAAAAGTCTTAGAATTAGAAATCAATGAGCTAAATAATTATATAGAAATCAAGTAGAGTTTAACTTTCAAAAACGATTATTGGTATTTCAATAAGATACAACCTTCGACGATGCTCTGGATGCCGAGTGTCCCGTTCATACGGGAGGTATCGAGACGTCCCACTATTGACATTATGCCGCCGCCCGTTATAATACTCCCATGCGAAATTTAATCATAGGTCTCATGTTCCTCGCGATGGGGACGACCCTTTCCACATGCACGTTCGGGCACGCCGCGATGGTTCCCGACGATACCGCGTTGCGGGAGTATATCGCCCGGATGACCCCCGAGGAGAAAATCGGACAGCTATTCATGCTCTGCCTGACCGGCGAGGAGCTTACCGACGAGATGCGGATATGGATCGGGGAACGCCATATCGGCGGGCTTGCCATATTCGGGAAGAATGTCGCGGACTCGAAACAGCTCGCGAAGCTGACCGCGGATATGCAGTCCGCCGCGTCGAATACACGTCTGGGTATCCCGCTCTTCATAGCGACAGACCATGAGCCGGGGACGAAGTTTATGCCGATATCGATCGGTACGAAGTTTCCGCCCGCGCTGACCCTCGCGTCGAAGAACGACCCCGATGTCATCCGGGATATGGCCGCGGCGATGGCGAAGGACCTCATCGGGTGGGGCGTTAATATGAACTTCTACCCGGTCGCCGACGTCGACCGCGCGGACGGCAAGGGATTTATGGGCGACCGCACGTTCGGGACGGACCCCGCGAAGGTCGCCGAGTACACCGCGATAGTGGTCGATACGTTCAACGCGTACGGGATTATCTCCGTAGCGAAACATTTCCCGGGGCATGGCGGAACGACCAAGGATTCGCATAAGACGATGCCGATTATCAAGAAATCCCTCGCGGCGCTCAAGGCGAAGGATTTCCTGCCGTACTATAAAGCGATGGAGAAGGGGCTGCCCGCCGTGATGATGGCGCATATTTTATATCCCCTTCTCGACGCGAACTATCCCGCGACATTATCGAAGATCATTATACGGAATATCCTGCGGAACGATATGGGTTTCGACGGGGTGGTGATTACCGACGAACTATTGATGGACGCGATCAAGAAGAACTACTCGATACCGGAGGCATGCCGGCTCGCGATCGAGGCGGGAGTGGATATTCTCCTGATCACGCGGCCGTACCTGATGAAGACGCCGGTCGAGAAGGTGTACCAGTCGATGGTGACCGGCCTGAAGAAGGGGCAGCTCAATTCCTCGATTGTGGACGACGCTGTCTACCGGATATTGAAAACGAAGGCGATGTACCTGGGGTTCCAGATAAACGCCGGGCAGTAAACATTACTTGACATCTTGCCCGCGAGGCATTAAACTTATTCAGGTTTAGGAGGAATGGAATGAAGCGCTTAATTAAGAAACTTTTTAAAGATGAAAAAGGTCAGGGCATGGTCGAATATATTCTGATTGTCGCGATTATCGTCGCGGTGATTATCGCGGTATTCGCGATCCTCAAGCCGCAGATCGAAAAAGCCACCGGGCAGGCGACCAATACCAACATCATAATGACGAACGAAGTGATGATAACCAACGAAGTCCAGCCGGTTCAGTAAATAGATCCGGCGTTACGCCGGGGTTCTCACCGCTTGATACCTGCGGGGTAATATGAGTTTCGAATGGGTGGATTATTTTCGGTACGGCGTATTGGCTGTTTTCAGCTTTGCGTGCATATTCACCGACCTCCGGTCGCGGCAGATCTATAATACTATCACCCTTCCCGTGCTCGTTTTCGCGATGCTGTCGGCGGTATTTACCGGCCGTCAGGGCGGGATATTCTTATCGGTCTACGGCGCTCTCCTCGGCGCGGTTCTGTTCCTGCCGGGGACGCTCCTCGGAAAGACCGGCGCGGGCGACCTCAAGCTCTCGGCGGCGCTCGGCGCTCTCCTCGGATGGAAACTCCTCCTGACCGCATTGACCGGCGCCGGTATCATTACCCTCATCATTATAATTATCGTAAAAATACGCGGCAATAAAAACCGTCCGCAGGAATTCCCGTTGGGAGTCATCCTGTCGGCGGCGGCGTTCGCGGCGGGGCTGATCAGCTTCTATGGGTTCAACCCCGACCGGTATTTTTAATCTGTCCGACGGAGGGGCGCGCATGCTGGAGAGAAACAAGAACAAGATATTCGTGCTCGATACGAATGTCATCCTGTTCGATTTCCGAAGTATCTATTCGTTCCAGGAGCATAATGTCGTTATCCCGATAACCCTGCTCGAAGAGGTGGATAAGTTCAAGAAGGGCAACGAGATCATCAATTACAACGCCCGCGAGTTCACCCGCGAACTGGACAGCCTGAGCGAGGATCAACTCCTCAACGAGGGGGTAGCGCTCGATACCGGCGGTATCCTGATGGTCGATACCAATATCAAAAAGGACGAGTACCTTCGCGACGTATTCTGGGAGGACAGCCCCGATCACCGGATTCTGTCGGTCGCGTACAATCTCGCGAACAAGTACGGGAAGGAACGGGTTTACCTGGTATCGAAGGATATCAACCTGCGGATGAAGTCCAAGAGTATCGGGATCGCCGCCGAGGACTACGAGACCGGAAAGATAAAAAGTATCGACGACCTCTATACCGGCAAGAACTGTATCGAGGATGTGGATACCAAGCTGATCGACCTTTTTTACAGCGAGGGGCAGATCAGCCGGAAAAGCACCGGCCTGAACATCGAGCCGTTACCCCACGAGTACTTTATCCTGCGGAACGGGAAAAAGGGCGCGATCTGTAAATATGAGAAATACGACGATAGTCTTCATATAGTGGAGAAGCGCGAGGCTTACGGGATTATGCCGCGCAACGCCGAGCAGACGTTCTCCCTCGACGCGTTGACCAACCCCCGGATACAGCTCGTGACCCTGTCCGGTAAGGCCGGCACCGGGAAGACACTGATGGCGCTCGCGGCGGCGCTCGAGTGCCTCGGCAAGTATAAGCAGGTACTGCTCGCTCGCCCGATTATCCCGTTATCCAACCGCGATATCGGCTATCTTCCCGGCGACATCCGAAGCAAGATCGATCCGTATATGCAGCCTCTCTACGATAACCTCGGCGTCATCAAGCACCAGTTCGACGAGGGTACCGCCGATTACCGCAGTATCGACCAGCTTCTCGATAACGACACCCTCCAGATCATGCCGCTCGCGTATATCCGCGGACGCAGCCTCTCGAAGGTGTACTTTATCGTCGACGAGGCGCAGAACCTCACCCCCCACGAGGTCAAGACGATTATCACGCGGGCGGGCGAGGGCACGAAGATAGTCTTTACCGGCGACCCGTACCAGATAGATACCCCGTACCTCGACTCCCGCAGTAACGGGCTGACGTTCCTGATCGATAAAATGAAGGGGCAGGAGCTCTACGCGCATATCACGCTCGAACGGGGCGAACGTTCCGAACTCGCCGAGCTCGCGTCCAACCTGCTCTAGGGGGATTATTTGATATATATGAATAACGCCGCGACCGGATGGCCCAAGCCGGAGAGCGTCGTCCTTGCTGTTAATGAGTACCTCTCCGTCCCGCCTGTCGAGGAAGGCCGCGGCTCGTTTGTCGATACCCTGTATGCGGGCGTAGTCGACGAATGCCGGGGGAGGCTCGCGCGATTCTTCGGCGCGTCCGATCAGTCGCGGATCGTGTTCACCTCAGGCGGCACGCATTCCCTTAATCTCGCAATCCGCGGGCTCTCGCTCGGCGGTTCGCATATAGTCACCACGATGACCGAGCATAATTCCGTGATACGCCCGTTGAAGCGTCTCGAACGCGATACCGGCGCGCGGGTGACGTTCGTCAAATGCGACGCGGACGGCGCGGTCGACCCGGAGGAGATTATCCGCGCGGTCCGCCCGGATACGAAGCTGATCGCGGTCAATCACTGCACGAATGTTACCGGTACGGTACAGGATATCGCGGCGGTGGGGAAAGCCGCCCGCGAGCGTGGAATACCGTTTCTGGTGGACGCGTCCCAGTCGGCGGGGCATATCCCGATCGATGTCGGGGCGATGCATATCGACCTGCTGGCGTTCACCGGGCATAAGGGCCTGCGCGGGATACCGGGTACCGGCGGGCTTTATATCCGCGAGGGAGTCCCGCTCGACCCGTTAATGACCGGCGGCACCGGGGTGAAGAGCGAGGATTTGTACCAGCCGGAGGCGATGCCGCTTTACTACGAGTCGGGGACGCCGAATATTCCCGGAATTGCCGCGCTGAACGAGGGGGTCAGGACGCTCGAGGGCGGCGCGATGGAGTCGGACGAATCCCGCGCGGCGGAGCTGATGGAACGTCTGATGGCCGGGCTGTCCGGGGTGACGGGAATCCGGCTGATCGGGAATAACAGTCCCGCGATACTGAGTTTCACGCTCGAGGGGAAAGACCCGGAGGAGATCGGCTATCTGCTCGCGAATATGTACGGGATAGCCGCGCGGACGGGGCTGCATTGCGCGCCGATGATCCACCGCGCGCTCGGTACGTATCCGCATGGTACGGTGCGAGTGTCGCTGTCGAAGTGGAACACGGAGGCGGAGGTCGATACGCTCATGGAGGCGGTCGGGAAAATGAATGGGGTTTGACAATTGTAATAAAAAGTGATAGTATTATTTAATGAAGGTAAATATTTTTGGAGGAATAAATGAGTCAGGTAGATTTTGATAGATTTTTAGACAGCTATACTATTGAGAAGGAAGAAAGAAAAATTGATGCGGAACAAGAGAAAAAAGATTGGCTTGAAAGTGTGGACAATCTTTATAAACAAATCGAGAAATGGCTTCAAAGGTATATTCAAGAAGGAAAAGTAACAGTAGAGCGTGATATTAATAAAACAATAGGTGAAGATGTATTAGGCGGTTATAATATCGATATTATGACAATATCTTTTGCAAATCAAGAAGTTAAGCTAAATCCTATAGGAAGGATGGTAATTGGCGCAAAAGGACGTATTGATCTTCAAGGGAGAAGGCATTCTATAAAACTTGTTCTTGTAGATAAAGAGTTATCTCAACCGAATATAAAAGTTAAAGTATTTACTTCGGAAAAAGATAGACTCGATTATATAGAAAAACAGAAAAATGAAACGCCTAAAGAAGTTATTTGGGTTTGGAAAATTGCTACCCCGCCCCCTAATATGAGTTTTATTGAACTTGATGAAAGTACATTTTTTGATGCTTTAATGGAAGTGATTGATGCCTAAAAGGTTTACTCCGTCAAATGAAAACCAGAAAATTACAGAAATTGCTGATTTAAGAAATCTGAGTCTATCCGCGACAAGATTGTATTTTAGTTTGAAAAATCCGAATTATAAAATCGATTTTGTCTCCCTAACGATTGATGAGGTTCAAGAAAAAAAAGGAGTTGTAGAAAATGAATTGGAAATTGATTTTTGTCTTAATCTTTTATCATCCTTTGAAGCAGTTTTAAGAATAGATTATGCTTTTAGATGTCAGAATAGAAAGAGAGATGAGCTTTCAAGGTATTTCAGAAATTACTACAAAAATTATGGTTTAAAAGTAAACTTTGAAGAAATAATTCTTCATGGGTGGAAAATGTATTTTCTTGATGTAAAAAATGAGATTAATTTTATTATTACTGCTTTTCAATATAGGCATTGGATTGCTCATGGGCGTTATTGGGTATATAATAAAAAACGTTACGATTTTGATGATTTGTATATTGTAATCGAAAGAATTATGAACAGTATTCCAATTGTTAAGTAATGATTTTATAAAGCTACTATCAGAATATTTTTAAAATTTTCCATGGAAACGAAGGAGGATTATCATGATTATCCTGCACGGGATATATGATAATGGAAAGATAGAAATTAAAGAAAAAGACTTACCGAATTTGAGAGTTGAATTTGAAATTCGTCTGCAAAACAAATCCGAGAAGCAAGAATCATTAAAAAACATTATCAAAGAGGCGAAAGAAGCGAGTATATTTCAAGATATTGACGATCCGATCGAATGGCAGAGGAATCAACGTAGTGAATGGTAAAACCGCAATCCTCGACAGTAATATCATCATCTATCTTTCCAAGGGTGACCTTGAATCGGCGGAATTCTAATTCTAAAAACTACCAGCGCTTGAACACCTTATTATCCCCGGAGGGAGTGACCAGCTTCAGGGTATCGTTATCCGGCAGGCTATAGATATAGGATTCGACGTATCCGTTCACTGAGAAATTCAGCGCCTTAGTGTCCGGGTTGACGGAATAGGTTCCCTTGTTCGTGTGCTCGTATGGCCCGCTCGACGACGACCGGTCATAGCTGATGACCGTCTTATCGGCATAGTATGCGGAGAGAATATGCGTCGTATTCAGGGTATAAACGTTCGTGTCGTAGGACTGGGTGGTCAGATACCAGTTCCCGATAATCAGGGTATCGTCCGACGGGCCGCATCCCGCGAGAATAAGCATAACGCCGGATAATAAAATCATCGCCGCGATCATTTTTTTCATTCCCTGCCCCCTTTCATAAAAACAGCATCATCTATTATAGCCCCGCCATCGTGTTTGTCAAGTGTTATAAAACACTGGTTCTATACAACGCTATTTTTTCGGCTTCGGCTGATTGACGTACACTACCTGAGTGGGATAGGCGAATTCGATCTTTTCCTTCGCGAACCGCTCGAACAGCGCGAGGTTGATTTCCTGCTGGAGGTCCATATAACGGTTATAGTCGGCGGTCTGGGCGATATATACCGCCTCGAAGTCGAGGCTGGAATTTCCGTATTTCTGGAAATGCGCGCGGTCGAACACCGCTTCCCCGCCGAGGCTGTCGATAATCTCCTTGACTATAGACGGTATCATTTTTATCTGAGCGAGAGGTGTTTGGTAGACTACCCCGAAGCTGAAGACCACGCGGCGGGTCTGCATCCGTTTATAGTTGCGTACCCGCGAATTGGTGAGGTCGGTATTGGAGAATATCAGCTGCTCGCCCCCGAGGCTGCGGATTCGGGTAGTCTTGACCCCGATCTTTTCGACAGTGCCCATAAAATCCCCCACTATGATGAAGTCGCCCAGTTCGAAGGGGCGGTCCAGCAGGATGGAGAAGTAACTGAACATATCGCCCAGCACCGCCTGCGCGGCGAGCGCGACCGCGATACCGCCGATACCCAATCCGGCGACTACGGTGGATATATCGAAGCCGAGGTTTCCCATCAGGAACAGCGCGCCGATGATCCATATAATAATATTCACCATCGGGATGATGCTCTTAAATGTGTGGAGGCGCTTTTCGTCCTTCTCCCGTTTTATCAGACGGTTGGTGATGAAGAAGCGGGCCAGACTCGATACGATGCGGATTGCGAAAATAGAGAGCAGGATAATTGCGGCGATACGGATGATATTATCGAGAAACGCGCCCAAATTCAGGACGCGGGTGGCGAGGTAGAATGTTCCGAAATAGAGCAGCGGCACGAGATTTTTCCGTCCCAGTTCGACAACGAAGTCGTCTATTTCCGGGCGGGTCTTCTCCGCGAGCCGTTTGAGCCTGCCGAATATGATAAACTGGATAACCATGACGAGCGTGATTCCTAACGCGAGAATGAGGAGGCCTGTCAGATAGGAGAGCATGGTATTTCCGAACGCCTCGTTCCTCAGGAACGGGAACGTCGCGGTCAGGTTGGTGGCGAGCGCGCTCCGCATGAACTCGTTGGTCTGATTGGTTGTCTGCGCGATCGGTAATGTGAGATCGATCGATTTATTCGTGATGATATTGGTGACTATGCTAATCTGCTCTCCCATCGGACTCTCCCGGTACGTGATTTCTTATTGTAACCCATATCGCGTCAATCCGCAAGAATAGGGGGGATAAGGGAGAAATTTACCCCTTCAGCATCAGCATGAGTATCTGGATCGCGGCGGGGCGTATCCCGGATATCCGCGACGCCTGCCCCAGATTCACCGGACGGTGCAGGTTCAGCTTCTCGATCTCCTCGCCGCGCAGGCCGGATATCCCCTCGTACGCGAACCCGTCGGGGATGCCGATCTCCTCGATCCGTTTGAACTGCCCGATCAGACGAACCTCGTCGCGGATATATCCCTCGTACTTGACCTCGATCTCCACCTGCTCGGTTTCCGATGCGGTCAGCGGTTCGGCCGGGGGGAAATATCCCGCGAGCGCGCCGTAGGTCACTCCCGGGCGCTGGAGGATACTTGCCAGGGTCTGGGGCTTGCGTATCTCGGAGGTGCCCATCTCCGCGAGCGACGCGAGGACGGCGGGGGTGGTGTTGATCTTCGTGCCGCGCAGGCGTTCGGTCTCAGCCTCGATATGCTTCCGCTTCTCCCCGACAATACGGTACGCGTCGCCGGGAAGGACGCCCAGCTCGTACCCGGCCTTCGACAACCGCAGGTCGGCGTTATCCTCGCGCAGGACGAGACGGTATTCCACGCGCGACGTGAACATCCGGTAAGGCTCGTTCGTGCCGAGCGCGGTCAGGTCGTCGATCAGTACGCCGATATACCCCTGGGAACGGTCGATCACGAAGGGTTCCATCGACATCGCGCGGCGCGCGGCGTTGATGCCCGCGATCATACCCTGCGCGGCCGCCTCCTCGTACCCGGTCGTCCCGTTAATCTGCCCCGCGAGGAAAAGCCCCCGCACGCGCTTGGTCTCGAGGGACGGATAGAGCTCGGTCGGGTCGATATAGTCGTGCTCGATCGCGTAAGCCGGGCGCGTCATCACCGCGCGCTCGAGGCCGGGGATACTTCGGATCAGCGGGATCTGCACCTCGAGCGGGAACCCGTTGGAGATACCGTTCGGGTACACCTCGCCGGTGGACAACCCTTCCGGTTCGATGAACACGTGGTGACGCTCTTTATCGGGGAATTTCATGATTTTATCTTCGATTGACGGGCAGTAACGGACGCCGGTCGCCTGGATTTTCCCGGAGTACATGGGCGCGCATCCGATATTCTCGCGGATGATGCGGTGGGTTTCCGGGGAGGTGTGGGTCAGCCAGCACGGGACCTGTTCGCGCTCGATCGCGGGGCTTCTGAACGAGAACGGGCGGATAGGGGTATCGCCGTTCTGCGGCTCCATCGCGGCGTAGTCGATCGTGCGTTTGTCGAGGCGGGCGGGGGTGCCGGTCTTGAAGCGCCCCACCCGGAAGCCGAGCCGACGCAGGGTATCCGACAGTTTCACCGCCGGGCCCTCTCCGAGCCGTCCCGCCGGGATCGTGGTCAGCCCGATATGGATGACGCCGTTGAGGAATGTCCCCGGCGTAATCACGACCGTGTCCGCGCGGTAGACTGTGCCGAGCCTGTCGATCACCCCCGCTACCGCGCCGCCATCGACCAGCAGGTCTTCCGCGAGCCCCTGCGCGGTATCGAGGCACGGCTGGCGCAGGATGACGTCCTGCATATACCGCCGGTATTCCGCCTTGTCGGCCTGTACCCGTGACGAACGTACCGCCGGGCCTTTCCGGGTATTGAGGGTGCGGAACTGGATACCCGCGTTATCGGTAGCGAGGCCGATCTCCCCGCCGAGGGCGTCGGTCTCCTTCACGAGCTGGCCCTTGCCGATACCCCCGACCGACGGGTTGCACGGCATCTGCCCCACGAGGTCGATGTTCGACGTGAGGAGGAGCGCGCGCAGGGTGGGGTCGTGCGACTGGAAGATTCGCGCGGCGGCGAGCGCGGCTTCGATACCGGCGTGCCCGCCCCCGATCACGATAACGTTATAACGGATAGGATATTCCATCAGTGCCTCGTTCTTGTTCGGGGTATATTATAACAGGCGCTGGGAAGTGGGGCAAATAATGGGAGTAAAGAGCCACAGAGGCACAAAGCACACAAAGGAAAGACAAGGTTTAACCGCGAATGAAAGCGAATGTACGCGAATGGAATTTATACTAATACTCATTATTTTAAGAGAACATAATCCACAGAATATCATGTATCGGTTGAAATCAAGAACGAATAACTTTCCAAGCGCAAACCCTGCTTCAAACTCCCCCTCCGTGGTCTTTGTGCCTCTGTGGCACCCTTCGACTGATGCTCAGTGTGACGGGTATGTCGCAGGCTGGCGATTACACCCACTATTATCTACCGTAATGGGAATAGCTATATCAAGCATGATCACGGGCTTGCGATAAAAGCTGCTACATAGAATCATATCGGGATTAGTGTGCGCAGCACCCTTTACATTTGTGCCCATTTATTGTAAAATATACCCTCACATTCTCGGGAGGGAAAAATGGAACTCAACGAAGAACTCATCAATAGTCTCGCGGTCGACGAGGCGGAGATTATCGAACGGATCGCGGGGGAGATCGAGGTGCTGGCGCGGCAGGTTCGCGCGACCGCCGACCTCATCAAGGAAGGATGCACCGTGCCGTTTATCTCGCGCTACCGCAAGGAGAACACCGGGTCGCTCGACGAGATCAAGGTGCGCGACATCTCCCACCTCCTCACCCAATACGTCAACCTCGAAGCCCGGCGTATCGAGATCATCAGGGTGATCTTCGGGCGCGGGCTCTTAACTCCCGAGCTCTACGAGAACATCCGTAAATGCGCGACCATGTCGGAGCTCGAGGATATCTACGCGCCGTATAAGCAGAAAAAGAAGACCCGCGCGATGATCGCTATCGAAAAGGGGCTGGAACCTCTCGCGGATATGATGGTTACGATGACCGACGCCGAACTGGAGAAGGCCGCGATGGAGTTTGTCGACGCCGAGAAGGGGGTCGAGAACCGTGACGACGCGCTCCTGGGGGCGATGGATATTATCGCGGAACGCGCCGCGCAGGATATGGATAACCGCGCGATGTGCCGGAACTTTATCGTGAAGCACGGGCAGATCGAAATAAACGGGCTGAAGAACGCCGACGAAAGTGTGTATAAGATGTATTACGATTATAAAGAGACGGTCTCGTCATTGAAGTCCCACCGGATTATGGCGATCAACCGCGGCGAACGCGAGGGCGAATTGGCGGTGAAGATCGAATTCGACACGGAGAACGCCGAGGCCGAAGTCCAGCGCGGTTACACCGCCCCCAGCTTCTACCACCGGAACGCGGTCGCCGACGGGCTGAAGCGTCTGCTGTTCCCGGCGGTGCTCCGCGATATTCGCGGCACCCAATGGGAGGAGGCCGAATCGGAGGGTATCCATATTTTCTCGGAGAACCTCCGCAACCTGCTCCTCCAGCCGCCGATCAAGCGCACGCGGGTGCTGGGGATCGACCCGGGTATCCGTACCGGGACGAAATGCGCCGCGCTCGACGAGAACGGAAAATATCTCGGCTACTTTATGATCTACCAGCATAAGCCCGACGAGGCGAAGAAGGCGATCGCCGATGCGGTGAAGAAGTACGATATCCATCTGATCGCTATCGGTAACGGCACCGGGTCGCACGAGGTGCAGGTGCAGGTCGCGGAGACGATCGCCGAGAACAGTCTCGACACGCAGTTCACAGTGGTATCGGAGGACGGCGCGAGCGTCTATTCGGCGTCTCCGCTCGCGGGCGAGGAGTTCCCGAACCTCGACCTGACGATCCGAGGCGCGATATCGATCGGCCGCCGTCTGCAGGACCCCCTCTCGGAGCTGGTCAAGATCGACCCGCAGTCCATCGGGGTGGGGATGTATCAGCACGATGTGAACCAAAAGTCGCTCGCGGCATCGCTCGACGAGGTGGTCGAGTCGGTGGTGAACAATGTCGGCGTGAATATCAATACCGCGTCATGGTCGCTCCTCCGTTACGTCTCAGGGGTGAACACGACGATCGCGAAGCACATAGTAGAATACCGCGATAAGGTCGGTACGATCAAGAGCCGCGACGATCTGAAGCAGGTGTCCGGGATGGGGCCGAAGAGTTTCGAACAGGCCGCGGGATTCCTGAAAGTCCCCGAAAGCCCGAACCCGTTGGATAACACATGGGTGCACCCCGAGAACTACGAGATCGCGAGCGAGATTCTCCGTCTGATCAAGGAACAAACCACGATTGATAAAACAGTCCAGCAGGAACTGAAGGCGAAATTCGGGGCGGGCGATACTACGATCCGGGATATTATAGAAGAGCTCAAGAAGCCGAACCGCGACCCGCGCGAGGACTATCCCGCGCCGGTGTTCCAGAAAGGTGTGGTGACGTTCGAGGACCTCAAGCCGGGGATGACGGTCAGGGGCAAGGTGAAGAACGTCGTACCGTTCGGGGCGTTCATCGACCTCGGAATCAAAGAGACCGCGCTCCTGCATATCTCCGAATTGAGCGACCGTTATGTGAAAGACCCTAGCGAAGTGATCAAGGTCGGCGACCTAGTGGAGTGCCGGATTATCGAGATGGACCCCGTGCGGCGCAGGATATCCCTCAGCCGGAAGAAGGAGACGATTCCCGGCCAGACCAAGCCCGCCGGGAAAAAGGAATTTCCCCCGAAGCCCGCGCAGGCGGCGAAGCAGGTTTTGCCCGCGAAGGAGCCCGCGCCGCAGAAGACGGTTTCGAACTTCGGGACGATCGGGGCGTATTTAAAAGCGTTAAAAACCGACAAGGAATAAAAAAAGCCCCGCAGTGATGCGGGGTCATTTTTAAATTGGGATTAATACACTTTTCTGATTCTCACCCTTCCTACAGCCAAGAAACCGGCGTGTTTTCCATTCTAAACCACCTTTCGATGGCAGATATTGCATATCTCCAGATTCCTTCCGATAATAATACCGCCGGAGAGAGAAAAATATGAACTATTTCGAGGATTTTTTTTCGCACCTGCGATTCGAACGGAGGCTGTCCGAGAACTCGGTGGACGCCTATAAGGACGATATGGACGACCTGAGGCAGTTCCTCGAACCCGGGGAGGACGTCACACGGCTCAAGCGCGAGCGCCTGTTCGATTTCATTGTTTCGCTGAACGAACGGGGGCTGACGAACCGTACGGTCGCGCGGAGGATTTCCTGTATCCGCGGGTTCTACCGTTACCTCGAAAGACTCGGCGTGATCGACGAAAACCCCGCCGCGTTACTGGAAAGCCCCCAGTACCTCAAGTCCCTCCCGGAATTCCTGACTATCGAGGAGGTCGAGGCGATGATTCGCGGCGGCGGAGGGAGTGTCCCCAACGCAGATTCGCAGAATTGGCAGGATATCCGTAACTCGTGCATGATCGAGATGCTGTACTCGTGCGGGATGCGGGTTTCGGAGCTATGCGGCCTGAAGAACACCGACCTGAATTTCGAACGGGGGTTCGTGCGGGTGTTCGGCAAGGGCGCGAAGGAAAGGCTGATCCCGATGGGGGAACGCGCCGTCGCCGCGTTGAAGCGCTACCTCCCGTACCGGGCTATCGTGATGGACGGGCGGAAACGGATCGATAACGTGTTCATATCGCGCACCGGGAAACCGTTATCGCGGGTGTCGGTGTGGACTGTGGTCAAGGAACGCGCCGCGGCCGCCGGGATCGATAAGGATATCTCGCCCCATACTCTCCGTCACTCGTTCGCGACTCACCTGGTCAACGGGGGCGCGGACCTGCGTTCGGTGCAGGAGATGCTCGGCCATTCCGATATTTCGACCACCCAGATATATACCCATATCACGTCGTCCGCGATGAAGTCGGCGCATTCCGCGTACCATCCGCTGGAGTCACCCCCACACAGTGGGGATTAAACCCATTACCACCCTCGTCATAGTATTACAGAGTGAGCCTGCGACGATGGGGGGCAAGCGGACGGGGGAAGTGCAAAAGCGTAGACAGGACAATTAGGGATAAAAGGGATATAAAAAGGGCACTTTTTTTTACATATTCTATTCTCCGGCTGTTTTGCCTTTTACTCTCTACTTTTTACTTGCTTGCCCCGAGTTTACGAGGGGTAACTTTTTACTGAATAAAGGATAGTTTTTCGGCACTTTTTCGGAAATATCCTTTTCATATTCTTCATTTCTTTCTGTCACCAGAAAGAAATGAAGCAAAGAAAGAGTGCCCGCCTCGATGCCGCTCATATACAAAGCAGTGCAAAACGGGAAACGCCGTAACTCCTCACTCGCTTCGCGAGATCGTCAAACAACGGCGTTTCATTTCCGTTTTGCGGGGGAGAAATCGCGGCATAGCGGCGGGTTAAATACAAAACAGCCTTCACAATAATTCTATTTTTCCTTGTCTTTCTGTATTTTTTTCCCGCGCTTTTAAAAGCGCTTCCTGCTACCGGAAAATCCGTAGAAAAGGCATCTGTCCGACGACCGAAGAAAGGAGTTATGCCTTTTCCGGATTTTCCGGCTCTTCTCATAAGCTTTATCTTGCGCGGTGTGTCTTTCTTTGTAACTTTCTTTCTACACAAGTAGAAAGA
>JABLXV010000077.1 GCA_013177895.1 Brevinematales bacterium
CAACTTTCGCCTTGAATTCCGCTGAATGCTTGGTTCGCTGTGACATTGTTTTTCTCCTTCTGTATTTTACAATATCCACAGCAAAATTTCACCTTAACTGCCTGTCCAGTTTTTGGGGCGCATTATACATATATAATTTTTTGAATGAAAATAATGATACTTATACAGTTATTTTAGATTCACCTAACCTTCTTGAATTCCAATATTTAGGATTTGATTTTTTTATATCCTTAAAATATTTTCCTTTCAATAATCTGTCATCTAGTCTTACAATTTCAAATACAATTACAGTTAATATGGGGTATTATTATTCTGACAAAAATGAAGTACTGAGAAAAGTTTGTCTACAGTTTTTTATCGATAAACTCGGAAATTTTGGTGTCTTATCTCCAGTACAAAATGATCAATATAGAATATCCTATTTTTGCCTAATAGATGAATTTGCAAATAAAATACCGGGATACTTATTAATAATCATGGAAAACGAAAATATTTTTTGTATGGAATTATAATAATAAGTCTTGTCTCAACCTTTCAGTAGGAGTTCCTCCCCGTTCGGCGTTTTCCGTCCAACGGAGGAGATACTCGAAGTAGAGTTGGTTGACCACTTCCGTTAGAATTACCCGGCAAAATTTTCTGGATTCTTTTAATTTCCTCCGATATAATGTTATACTATCTCAATCAACTCCACGGAGGAAAAGGTACGCTGCCATGAAAGAATTCAACAAGTCCAAAAAGCTCGAACATGTGTTGTACGACATCCGCGGCCCGGTGCTCGACGAAGCGATGCGTCTTGAAAAAGAAGGCCACCGCATCATCAAGCTGAACACGGGCAATCCCGCGCCCTTCAGCCTCTTCGCACCCGATCAGGTGCTCGAGGATGTGATCTCGAATCTCGACAAAGCGCAGGGTTACAGCGATTCCAAGGGACTTTACTCCGCCCGCCGCGCCATCCAGATATACACTGAAAACGTCGGCATACAAAATGTCGATGTCGAGGATATTTATATCGGTAACGGCGTCAGCGAATTGATCGTGATGGCGATGCAGGGATTATTGGATCGAGGGGACGAGATTCTTCTGCCCGCCCCGGATTACCCGTTGTGGACGGCCGCGGTCTCCCTTTCGGGCGGCAACCCGGTGCATTATATATGCGACGAGGCCTCCGACTGGGCGCCGGATGTCGAGGATATCAGGAAAAAGATCACCGATAAAACCAAGGGGATTGTCATTATTAACCCGAACAACCCCACGGGCGCGGTCTATTCGAAACAGCTGCTGATGGACCTGATTCAGCTCGCGCGCGAGCATCAACTGATCGTGTTTTCCGACGAGATCTACGACCGTATTTTATACGACGGATCGGTGCATTACCCGACCGCTTCTCTCGCGGACGACCTCCTGATTATCACGTTGAACGGGCTTTCAAAGTCGCACCGTATCGCGGGATTCCGCGTAGGGTGGATGACGATCAGCGGGAATAAATCCACCGCGCAGGACTATATCGACGGCCTGAATATGCTCGCCAATATGCGGTTATGCTCAAATGTCCCCGCGCAGTTCGCGGTACAGGCGGCATTGGGCGACCCCGAAAGCATCCAGCAGTTGACACGGCCGGGCGGGCGTCTTTACGATCAGCGGAATTACGCATACGACCATGTTATCGACCTCCCGGGATTCTCCTGCGTCAAGCCTAAAGGGGCGTTTTACCTGTTCCCGAAGTTCGACACGAAAAAATACAATATTAAAAGCGATGTGAAGTTCATCTATGATATTCTGACCGAGAAGCACATTCTGCTGGTGCAGGGTACCGGCTTTAACTGGCCGAGCCCGGATCATCTCCGGGTCGTGTTCCTTCCCCCGCTCGAAGATTTAAAAACGGTCTTTACCGATATTTCGGATTTTCTCGCTGGGTATAAACAAGCCTAAAGGAGCGGATATGCAGCCGATCAAGGAATTTTCACCCGCCGGGCTGAACTGCCTTGTTGTCTCGCACGATTGTATGCAATTGATCTACGGGGATACTCACGGTTTGCTGTGGGGTATCGAATTAGAGACCGGTGCGCAGGCATTCCGGTGGGTGGCGCATCGTGTTCCGGTCACCGCCGTCGCGGTCTCCAAGGATCGTGCTCTGGCCGCAGCCGGTAGTTCGAAGGGCGGTATCAGCATCGTGAATCTCTCCGACGGCCGGACTATCCGTACCCTGCCCGGGCATAACAACGAGGTCGATTACCTGTTTATCACCCCGGACGGGAAGGAACTGGTGTCCGGGGATATAAGCGGGCTGATCGATATCTGGAGGCTCGATACCGGCGACCTGATCCGTTCGCTCTCGAACAATAATAATTCCCGCGCCCCGGTCTGCGTATCCGATAACGGGATCTACTTCCTGACCGGCGGCAACGATGGGACGGTATCGCTATGGGAGCTTGAGAACCGGAAAATCCTTCTCCAGAAGCGTTTCCATGAAGCGGGGGTTACATCCGCCGCGATCAATAATGACGGGAAAATGTTCGCATCGGGCGACGAGAACGGGGAAATCGCCGTCTGGAGTTTCGATACACCGGACAAACCCTCCGTGCTCCGTTGCGAAAAAAGTCCGGTAACGGCATTGAGATTTTCCATGGACGGCGCGACACTTGCGGCGGCAAATGCCGGCGGTAAAATTTATATATGGGATACCAAAACCGGAACCATCAGCGATTCCTACCTGACCGGTAAAAAATCGGTATCATATCTGTGCGTTTCACGCGATAACCGCACCCTTTTACTACGCCAGGATACGTTTATCACTATGTTTCAATTATAATCCGCTTTCATTCCGTTTACCGCATCATGAAAAATCTTTTAAACCCTTATTCCAACGATAATTCATAGCGGTATTTCAGTTATCTATCTCATATTCCGAAAATTTGATAGCATTCCAAAAATTAGGGGGAATGATGAGATACGCCATCGAGGGCGGAACCATTGTTACGCCGGACGATATTCTACGGAATAAGAAAATCATCGTTAATAACGATGTAATCGAAGATATTACCGAAAACACCGCGGGCGTCGATTATACCCTCAAGATGGACGATGCGTCGTTAATCTTTCCGGGGCTGATCAACGCGCACGATCACCTGCTGGGGACTTATTATCCCCGCATCGGATTCGGCCCGTACCTCAACTGGCTGCCCTGGGATAACGACCTCAAGGAGTGCCCGTTATACGAGGAACGCAGCGCGATATCGAACTTCGATCTTTACCTGCTTGGCGTATACCGGAACATCGTTTCCGGCGTTACGACGGTCTCCGACCATATCCCTCATTCGGTAAACGCCCCGTTTATCGATAAGCTCCCGATGCGGGTACTTTGGGATTACGGAATGCAGCACGAATGCGTGAGTTTCGACCTGCGATGGGGCGGTTCAATGAGCGATGAGCATAAATATGCCGTAGATAACGATCTCCCGTTCCTCACCCATATCGAGGAAGGTTACGACGAAGAAGCGACGCTCGGGATTGAGATATTACAGGAAATGAAGGTGCTGGACGACCATTCCGTGCTCGTGCATGGCATCTCGTTATCCAAGCAGGATATAACCGCGATAGCGAAGGCTAAGGCGAATGTCGTCTGGTGCCCTACGTCGAATTATTTCATGTTCAAGGATACGACGAATATCCGAGAACTCCTGAAGCAGAACGTCAACGTGAGTCTGGGTACCGATTCCCCGATGTCGGGCGGAATGAACCTGCTCGAGGAAATGCAGTTCGCGGTAAGCCTGTACTGGCAGCTATATCAGGAAAAACTGGACTATAAGACTCTCGTACAGATGGTCACAACCCGTCCGGCGAAGGCGTTCCGGCTGAAAAAGCTCGGAAAAATAGAAGCCGGTTATACCGCCGATTTTACGATCCTGAAGAACGGGAATTCCTCCGATCCCTACGAATCCCTGATTCATTCATGGCTGGAAAATATCCGTCTGGTTATCAGCGGCGGAGTCCCTCTCTATGGACTGGCCGGCGATAAGGATTTCTTCGGTAAATTCGAGAAGGAATACCAGATTTTAAAGATCAGCGGGGAAGACAGGCTCCTGATCGGCCAGCCCGAGAATCTTTACGAACGGATTTGGGAAAATGTGAAGTTTAAAAAGGTTCTACCCTTTTTACCGGTTGACATTTATGAATAAGTCTCTTAATATAAAGTAATGAAAAGAGAGCGGCAAAAATGCCTATAGAACGCAAGTATAGCCAGGGCTCCATTATCTATTTCGAACATGAAGAAGGGGACGAGATTTACATCCTGAAATCGGGTCGTTTGGATATCAGCTATCTGGAACCTCAATCGGGAGAAAAGATCACCAAAACACTCAACCAGGGCGAGTTCCTCGGTTTAAAATCCGCTGTCATCAATCACACCCGGGACGAAATGGCCGAAGCGATAACGGATTGTATCTGCGTCGTGTTCAAGACGAAGGAATTCGAGGATTTTGTCGCGAAAAAAGTCGACCTCCTCAAGCGTCTCCTCCAAGTCCTGTCAAACCAATTACGTAATCTCGGATATAAGGTCAATAACTACCTCGGAAACAACGTGCTCGAGCCACCCAATATCGGATTGTTCAAAATCGGGGAATACTACCTCACCACGAAAAAATACCGTCAGGCAAAAACGGTCTACGAGCGTTATATCAAGGCCTACCCCGAGACCAACCTGATCGAAGAAGCGCAGTACCGTATCAAGCTCGCGGAAGAAGCGATCCGCACTGGGCTTGCCGGTAAGTACAAACCTGTGAACGAAATCATCGGCGCGGAAGCAGGCGGGACTGTCCTCGGGGTCGCCGATGTTAAGACCGGGCAGGCTCCCGTACACTCCAAACTCGGCCTCCGCGAGTTTATGGACAGCTTCTATAAAGCCGAGGGGTTCTATAAAGCCGAACAGTACGAGGACGCGCGTAAACTTTTCGTCGGCATCATGGACTCCGATAATAAAATCGTCAGTTCCGACCTCCGTAACCGCGCAAAATTCACCTATATCGAAACCCTGCATAAACTGAAAGATTATATGGAATGCACCAAGATAATCATGGAATTCGTGCAGAGTACGAAAGACCCGACCCTTATCAAGCAGGCGCTGTTCATACTGGTCGAGATTTATAAGGAAATCCAGAAGCCCGATATGGCGCGCGGCGTCCTCCAGAAGATCGTGATGCTGACGCCGATCGACCAGTTGTCCCGTAGGGCGAAAGAAATGATGGATAAAATGTAGGGGTACCCCATGGCCGAAGAAACATTAAATAAATTCGAGCAATCCTATAAAGCCGGCGATATTATCTTCTGCGAATACGAAAAAGGCGAAGAATTTTATATAGTCAAAGAAGGAAAGGTTCGTATCACCAAGATACAGGACAATAAAGAAAAGACTCTCGACGTATTCGAGGTGTCGCAGATATTCGGCGAGATGGCGATTATCGAGGACGCCCCGCGCAGCGCCACCGCTGTCGCCGAAACTGACGTGAAACTGGTCGTACTGAAAAAGCAGAGCTTTTTCGAACTTCTCGGCACACAGCCCGCATGGGCATTGTCGCTGATAAAAATTCTCTCCAAGCGCATATTCGACGCCCAGCGCCGTCTGCGGATTCTCTCGCTCGACGAGGACGAGGCTAAGGTGCTCGACACTATCCTGATGCTCGTCGAATGGAAGGGCATCAATCCCGAAAACTACCCATCGAACGCCCCTATCCCGTTCGATGGCGTCAACAGCGAGACTCTCGCCCACTGGTGCGGACTCAGCACCCGCGACTGCGAGATCCATATCGACCGTTATGTCCGCATGGGGCGTCTCGAACGCACCGGGAATAACCTGGTCGTGAAGAACCTCAACGAAATCGCGCGTATTGTCAAAAATAAGCGCAAGCTCCAGGAAAATAAGGAATGATCTACGCGCGGATTGTCTGTAAGCCATTCCGTGTCAATAACATCCCAGAAAATATCATCGAACGTTTCTATTACGAGGAAGTCCTCGGACTGGGGTATCACCCCGAGACCTATAAGGCGAAGCGCCGCGCGTTGTTGTCCGGCCTCCCGCGTATCGCTATCGACGCATCGTTCGGCGAAATCTCCGAGATCGAGGCGGTGCGCCAGTCCCTCCGTACCGGGGAACGCGGCGACGGGAAAATCTTCGTCCTGCCGGTGGAGAAGGTCGTGGAGTTTTAATAAAAATATTGTAATTATCTTCTTTTACTGCGATATAATAAACATAATATCAAGGAAACCAAATGAAAAACTTATATAATATTTGGAATGAATTAATACCTAACATAGATGAAATTTTTAACGATATAAAAACAATAAGTATTGATACATTACCCAACTTCGCATTTGATTATATTTTTATGCCATCACCAATACGAAATGGAGGAGTAGACTATTTACCGATAGATGCTAATATTTCTAAAGTCTGTAAAAAAATAAATAACTCAGGAAATAAAATAAAAGTATCAACAATAGAGTCAGGATTATACATCTTACAAGATCTGAAAAATGACTATCAATACATAGGAGAATCGAAATATATATTATCTCGTATAAAACAACATTTCTGCAGAACGGACTATCATTCCGCAAATTTAGTATATATGATGCTGAAACATGGTAAAAGTAAAGATGAAATTATAGCACTTAAAGAATCTTTTAAAGAACAATGTAAAAATCTTCAGGAAAAAATGAGAAAGGAGTGGAAAATAACATTTATTCCCTTTAATAATTATGACCCATATATAATACATTTTTATGAAATATATTTTTCATGCAAATTACATTCACTATATAATACTTATAAAACTCATTAAAAAAATCCCGCCTGCTTTCACAGGCGGGGTCTTAAATTTACTTTGTCTTTTTTTCCATGTAGATGATCTTGTTGATCGCGTTCATATACGCCTTAGCCGACGCCATGAGAATATCGGTCGAGGACGCGTGCCCGGCGTAGGTCTGCCCGTCGCGCCGCACTGTCACCGATACCTCGCCCATCGCGTCCTGCCCGGCGGATATCGAAGTCACCTCGTAATCCTCCAACTCCACCGCGACGTTCGTGACACGGTCGATCGCGTTATAGATAGCGTCGACAGGCCCGTTACCGGTGGCGGCCTCCTTGCGGGTCTCCCCGGAATGGTCGATAACCACTGTCGCGGTGGGGATAGCCTGGTTCCCGCTGACAATCTGCACCTGCTGGATTGCGTATATCTCGGCGGTCTGTACGCCGGTGTTCTCTTCCATTATCGCGATCAGCTCGTCGTCGTACACGGCTTTCTTCTTATCAGCCAACTCCTGGAAGCGCACGAACACGCGGTCGAAATCCTCCGCGGACAATTCATACCCCAGTTCCTTCAGCCGGACTTTCAGCCCGTGCCTGCCGGAATGCCGCCCCAACACCAATTCGGACGACGGCCGCCCGATCTGTTCGGGGGTCATTATCTCGTAAGTACTGCGTTCCTTCAGGAATCCGTCCTGGTGGATACCGGACTCGTGCGAGAACGCGTTCTTCCCGACTATGGGTTTGTACGGGGACACGGGGATGCCGATAATCGATATCAACAGCTTGGAAGCCTTATAAATCTCCTTCGTGTTGATACCGTACTCGTAGGGGAAAATGTCCCTGCGGATAGCCATGGACATAATCACTTCCTCCAACGCGGCGTTTCCGGCGCGTTCGCCGATCCCGTTCATAGAGACCTCGATCTGCCGCGCCCCGGCCTGTACCGCCGCCAGCGAGTTCGCGGACGCCAATCCCAAATCGTTATGGCAATGCACGCTGATAACGGCCTTATCGATATTCGTTACCTTTTTGAACAAATCCCCGATGATCTCCCGGAATTCCGTGGGGAACGTGTACCCGACCGTATCGGGAATATTGATCGTAGTCGCGCCCGCGGCGATAGCGGCCTGCACCACCTCGCACAGGAAATCCGGCTCGGTACGGGTCGCGTCCTCGGCGGAAAATTCCACATCGGGAGTAAACGTCCGGGCGTACTCCACCGCATGCACGGCGCGCTTCAATACTTCCTCGCGGCTCATCTTCAGCTTATGCTCGCGGTGAATCGGCGAGGTCGCGATAAACGTGTGGATACGGTGGCGCGCGGCTGACTTGATCGCCTTGCCCGCCGCCTCGATATCGCCGTCGACCGCGCGGGCTAACGAGCAGATCACCGGCTTACGTACCTCGTCCGCGATCATGCGGATCGCGTCGAACTGTACCGGCGACGATACCGCGAACCCGGCTTCGATAATATCCACGTTCAGCAATTCCAACTGTTTGGCGAACTTCAGTTTCTCCATCGGCCCCATACTTGCGCCGGGGGATTGTTCGCCGTCCCTTAATGTCGTATCGAAAATATATACTTTATCCATCGAATTCTCCTTGTTATGTTTTTTAGAAGCGTTGTAAAATAATAGATTTATGATTTGGAACCGCCTTGCGGTTCATAGCGTGTTGGACAAAAGGAGGGTAAAAGAGAAGTTTAAGCCGTGTATGCAAAAAATGTGGATAGCCCCATGTTCAGCTCCTCAGCTTGATGCAGTAGTTTACCATATTTCCAAAAAAATATCAAGGTACTGCGTGTACTGCGTGTACTGCGTACACTAACCCCGATATCAAGGGTATCTAATTCCTCAATATACTACCCGTGATGTAAGCAGGACGTCATAATGCGTCTGTCGAAGTGCTGCGCACACTTATCCCGATTTCAGGCTAAATAATCATATTAATATATAGCCCGTGATGTAAGCAGGACGTCATAATGCGTCTGTCGAAGTGCTGCGTGTACTTCGTACACTAACCCCGATATCAAGCCATACATGAATATACCAATATAGCCCGTGTTCAGCCAAAAAACCTTCAATCGTCACAAACTGCCGCGCGCACTAGTCCCGATTTCAGGCTGAATAATCATATAAAGATATAGCCCGTGATTAAAGCAAGACGTCATAGTGAGCCTGTCGAACTATGCCTGCCGGCAAACAATTCCCGATTTCAGGGATTTGTATCCGGCGTACCCCACTCCGCCTCGACCTTCGTACCGATCCCCCCGCGCTTATTCCATTCGGCGGTAACGTTGACATAACGGGGTTTGACCGCCTCGACAAAATCGTCGAGTATCTTATTAGTCGCGTTCTCCTGAAATATCCCAAGGTTCCGGTAGCCGTTCAGGTAAAGCTTCAGCGCCTTCTCCTCCACCAGGAAATCACCCGGTATATACTGGATGGACAGGCTCGCGAAATCCGGCAGTCCGGTCTTAGGGCATATCGACGTAAACTCGTCGGTAAAATACTCCACCCAGTAGTCCCTGTCGCGGTAAACGTTCTCGATTACCTCTAGCGGCGGGTCTATCTTCAATCCGGGGATTTCATTCTGTAACCCGGAATAATCCGAACTTTCCTTATTTGTCGGCATAATCACCTCATAATTTTATGATGTATTATAAAAGGCATTACCTTTTATGTCAAAATCCGTTTTTCCGCTTGATTAAATGATATTTTTTACCGAAAATAGATAAGGTATTGACAAATTTCAAAAATAATTCAAAATATATGTGAATGATGATTGAACGGAGGATATGATGAAATTTGGAGAGGTGTTGTTAAAACTGGGAATGATTAACGACCACCAGTTGGATATAGCGCTCAAGGAACAGGACTATAATCTGAAATCCGTGGGGTACTCGGAACCCCTGGGAAATATCCTTCTGCGTAACGCTATCATTAACGACGATCAGCACGTCACCGGATTGGTCGAATACTTCAAGCTGCTTTCCGAGAACGAAAGCGAGCCCTCTTATGTCCGCGAGACCGCGAAGGTCGCATTTAACGCGATGGCGAACCGCGACCGAGAAAACTGTATCTCCGACGAAACAAAAATCATCATTCTCCAAAAGATCAACGAGTACGAGGATAAAATCGGTCAATTCAATAAATCTATCGCTACCCTGAGTAAAATGGAGCAGAAAAAAGTGATTATCGAGACGATCGACAAGGAAAAAAAGGAAATTGAGAAACTGATCGGGAAGATCGACCTGCTCCGTAAAGATTTGGAACAGTTCGCGTAAACGGGGGATTTATGAGGGGAAATCCTGCCGTTTTGTACATACTGTTTCTTTCTTTTTTCACGGTATTTACTTTTAACAGAGGGTTCTGTCTCAAAAAGGAATTCGACTTCATGGGTATCAAGCTCGGTATGACCGGCCCGGAAATTTCCAATTCCATCGCGAAAAGCGAAACCCTGAAAATCGACGATACCCGTTACCTCGGCAAAATCAACGAAGCGATCCCCTACACGATGAAAATCGACTCCCATCCTTATATCCATAATATCTATATCCAGTTCTACAAGGGTAAATCGTTCCTCATCATCCTCCTCCTCAACCAGAAGTATTTCGATTTTTACAATCTCACCGAGAAGCTGGAAGATAAGTACGGTATCCCCATCCAAAAAACATCCAAAACCGTCAAATGGGAGAACGGCGCCGATAACGTCCGTCTGGTGCTGGAAAGCCCTGCCACAATAAAAGTATTCGATACGGTCATTATGAAACAGCTTCAGACGGAAATCTCGCAGAAGAACTATCTGATGACCAACAATTCCATCCTCCAATACGAAAAAAACCTCATTCTCGACGAGCTCTAGGAGCGCGCGGATGGTAAAAACATCGTCAATCCCCGTGCGTACGCGCGGACAATTCGATATTATCGATATCACCGACGCGGTGCGAAATATCGCCGGGGAGTCCGGGATATCCGACGGTATCGTCAATATATTCTGCGCGGGTTCCACAGGCGCGATTACGACTATCGAGTACGAACCCGGCCTGAAGGCGGATATCAAGGAATACCTCGGGCGATTGTTCCCGCGCAGTGAAAACTACCAGCACCACGAGACATGGGGCGACGATAACGGGAGCGGACATCTCCTGAGCGCGCTCCTGAAAACATCGTTCACCGTACCCGTCGTGAAAAGCCGCCTCACCCTCGGGACATGGCAGCAGATCGTGTTCATCGAATGCGACACCCGTTCCCGCTCCCGCGACCTGATAGTCCAGATAGTCGGCTGCTGAGCAGACTAACCCCGATATCAAGCACGTTGAAAAGACCGTTATATAGCCCGAGTTCGAGTATAGCGCTTTATGGAAATTAAATTTCTTCAAATTCAAAAAAGATATCGCTCAACAATAAAAAACCCCGCCCTTGCGGACGGGGATAATCTCACCCTTCTCCCTGAACTATATCTGGATTTCTTCTTTTAGCATTTCAGTCGGCTTGAGAAGCTCGAATTCGCTCTCGGTCTCGGGAAGTATGGTCGCAATTCCCGCTTCGACCGTCACTTTCTTCTTGTAACCCTTGGTATAAAGCTCTTCCTGCACCAGCTTGACCACCCGCTTAAAAAGCCCCTGTCCGGCCGCGAGAGTGATCGGCGCGAGTATAGCGAAATTATTAACATTATCGAAATGAGAAATCAGGTCGATATCCCTCACGCTGTCAGCGAGACGTTTATAAATACCCGTAAGGATTTTCTTCTCGCGCGGTGGAACCGTAACCGTCAGGTTCAGAAGCGATAAGGATGTCCCGTAACGCTTGGATTCCTCGAAACGCAGGCCTAATCCCGATAAAAACGCATCCCGCTCGGCAAGCACTCTCCAATCCCGACGCGAAAACATCTGCAACAGAAGATAGGTGATCACTTTCCACCATCCGTTGAAAAGGTAGGAAAACGCAACGGATATCAGGAAAATGAGGATAATCGCGGCAACTACATTGACCTGAACACCCTTCTGCGCGGAGGTCCAATCGGGCAAAAAGAAGTAAAGCAGAACTAATGTAAATAGGACTATATAGATCGGATAGGAGAAAACGCCGGCGATAAATATATGCGAGCCTGTTTTATCAAAAAGATGGAATTCTTCCTTTTTTGTGAAAAAGATTGCTACACCCAAAACAGCAAACACGACGGAGAGTATGACTAACTGATCCTGCTGGATAGTAAAAAAGCCGGCAAAGTGCAGAAAACCTAGTGTAATAAACATCCCGGATAACGAGGCGACGATGCTCGACAGAATGCCGAGAATCATATTTGTTTCCCCGAAAAGATAATGCAGTGTTTCGTCTCTGGAAACTTTGAGGCTCTTTTGTATAACCATAAGTATGATTCCTCCTTTTCCCCGCATCATCATCATAAGACGATTAAAGATTTTGTCAAGAGAAATTTTTAAATTTCGGGTGGGAAACTATCGAAAAAACTTATGCCCTGCTCTCGAGCATCCGCACCATCTCGGAACGCACTTCATCCTTATTTTTTCCGACAGATAACGCAATTTCGCTGATCAGCATATCGATAGCGTTATTATATAGTTTCTTTTCTGTAGATGACAGTTCTTTTATCCTGTTGCGGTCGAACAGATTACGGATGACCTCAGCGATCTCTAAAATCCTGCCGGATTTCAGCATATCCTGATGCTTCTTATACCGCACCTTCCAATCTTCTTCCAGTTCGCTCGCTTCTTTAGCGATTATCTCGAAGCATTTTTTTATATCTTTTTCGTCGGATAAGTAACGGAGGCCCAAGTGTTCGGTATTGTTTATCGGAACCATGATAGTGGTATCCGTTAACGGAAAGTGGATGATATAGTACTCCCGCTTTTCCCCTAAGAAATCCCTCTCTTCAAGTCCCCTGATTTCCCCCGCTCCGTGGAAAGGATAAAATACCTTATCACCCGGCACAAACATATTATTTCCTATAGTTTTCTGCAAATATTATATCCTTATTTTTCAAAAAAGTCAAAAAGATAGGGATATAATTAACGTATTTATAATCCGCTCAGGTATGCAGAATTTCATCTCCCTGTCAACGTTATTTGATATTTTTCCCTCACCCTGCTATAATAACGCTTCCTTATATTATACATTCGGGAGTACCGGTATGAATGTTCTGGTTACCGGGGGTGCGGGTTTTCTCGGTATCAACCTGATACGCTATCTCCTCAGTAAGGGTATTACTGAGATTACGTCTCTCGATTTAGCGAAGTTCGATTACCCCGAGAAATCGAAGATACACGCCGTTCAGGGCGATATCCGCGACATCGGCACTGTAGAAAAAGTCATGCGCCGCCAGAATATAGTCATCCACACCGCGGCGGCTCTGCCGTTATACCATAAGGACGACATTTTCTCCACCGACGTGCAGGGCACCCGTAACCTGCTCGACTCCGCCCAGAAAGAAGACGTCCAGCGCTTCATCCATATATCCTCCACCGCCGTCTACGGCATACCCGACCATCACCCTCTCCGCGAGTTCGATAAGCTCGACGGCGTGGGGCATTACGGCAAGGCCAAGATTATGGCGGAGGAAGTCTGCCAGGAATACCGCCGTACCGGGATGTGCGTCCCAATAATCCGTCCCAAGTCGTTTATCGGCCCGGAACGCCTCGGCGTGTTCGCGCTCCTGTACGACTGGGCGAAGGACGGGCGGGGATTCCCGATGATCGGAAACGGCAAAAACCGTTACCAGCTCCTCGATGTGGAGGACCTCTGCGAATCGATTTACCTGTGCATGACCCTCGATAAGAAAAAAGTCAACGATACGTTCAATATCGGCGCGAAGGAATTCACGACAATGAAAGAGGATTACCAGGCGGTGCTGGACGACGCGGGCTTCGGCAAACAGATCAGCACCTTCCCTGCGTGGCCGCTGATCACCGCCCTGCGCATCCTGGAATTCCTCCATCTCTCGCCGCTCTATAAATGGGTTTACGAGACCGCGCATAAGGATTCGTTTGTGGCGATCGACAAGGCGGAGGATATCCTTGGATATCAGCCGAAGTTCTCCAATAAGGACGCGCTCCTGCGGAATTATCATTGGTATCTCGAGAATCTCGCCAATTTTGAAAAGACATCCGGTATCTCGCACCGCGTCCCGTGGAAGCAGGGCATTCTCAGGTTTTTTAAAATATTTTTCTAATATACAAAAGGACCGAACATGAATCAAAACGACTCGAAAACTAAAAAGCAATCCGGGTTTTTCCCGGCAATCGGCGCATTTCTCAAAAAGATAGGCAATTTCCTGAACGTTACCCGTGAACAGCCCCTTGTCTTCTACCTGAAGAAAACCGTCTCCGCCGAAAGGGATTCCCTGACCCTCTATTTCCAGCCGCGACTCCTGATTATCCTCAAGGTCGTCCTTTTCTTTATCGCGGGATATTTCTTCTACGAACTTCATCATCCTGTGGGGACAGTCCTCCAGAACGTCATGGGCTTCTTCAAGCTGGATGAGATCTAT